>JANXCJ010000034.1 GCA_025060275.1 Bacteroidia bacterium
CCATCATTTAATCGGAGTACCATAGGAATAGCTTATGAAGGTAGTTCACCCGCTGTTTTTTCTCAAATAGATTATAACGCCTATCATGTAAATAATGCAAATGGATCTCAACATGCTTTCATAGGAGCTCTTGGGGGCACTAAGTATTCTACGCTATCTGCGTGGCGTTCAGCCTTGGGAATGGGAAGAGAGCAGAATAGCATGGAATTCAGCAGTGCTCTCCCTTTCAACTCCAATACAGACCTACATTTTCCTCTCTCAGCAGCCGAAATGCCTATTGAAGGGGGAGGTATTTCCATTACTACTCCGATTAATATAAACGAAGATATAGATGGCGATACTCGTCCATTAGGGACACCTGGTGCGCCCGACATAGGTGCGGACGAAATGGCTGTCCCTCCCTGTCCTACCTCCATAGAAGCAGGTACTATCAGTGTATCACCCGCAAGCGTAGAGGCAGGTACTCAGCAGTTTACCTTAACAGCCACAGGCACTGTAACTCATCCCGCAGAGTGGCAAGTATCCATAAATGGTGGAACTTGGAATACCCTTGCCCCCTATACTTCTCCAACTCTTGTTTATACGCCACAAGCGGCAGGGACATATGAGTTTCGAATCGTAGCCCGCATAGCTCGCTATCACCAAAGTTGTCCCGGGCTGTCCAATGACACCTCTAATATAGTATCAGGCACTGCTACCTGCCCTAATAACTTGATTGCAGCTACCCTTTCTCCCACATCCGTTTCTGTCATGGCGGGTTCCCCTGCTACCATTTCTGTAGTAGGCCCTGTCTCCCTACCAGCTCAGTGGGAAGACTCCTCATCCTCAGGAGGGTGGAACATCATAGGTCCGTATAATGGTACGCCTTTGAGCTACGTCCCCCCCCTACCCGGTACATACTATGTGCGATTAGCCTCGTTAGCTCCCTCCGGCTGCTCTAATTCTACTGTATACTCCAACATAGTAACCGTAATTGGAGAAGCCACAGGGAACACTATAAATGATCCTCTCAACATTACCCCTCAAGTACCCACCCGTACAGATACCATAGTAAGTGGAAATAATGGAGTACCCCCTTACACAGATACTTATACAGGACCCAGTAACCGCCCTACCCCAGATGTATTTTACATGTATATCCTAAGAGAATGTATGGACTCCATACGCATAACTACCTGCCTTACTAGTCCGCCTAATGACGATACCTACTTACATGTAATCCATAAAGGCACGGGTCGCATCCTTCACGCAGAGGGAGGAAGGTGTAGCTGGTGGTCCCAAGCAGAGATTTATGTATATCACGATCCTACTGCTTCCGGGATTAGTTTCATAGATGATGCTACGAATTATCGCGGAGGAGCCCCCCTGAATGCAGGCGATACTTTGATAATCGTAGTAGAGCACAGCTGGGGCGGCAGCGTAGGGCCTTTCATCCTCCAAGTTCAAGAGTATCGTTATGACCCCAACAACATACCCGTTTTGCCTTCCCCGCCTTTCTTCCAGTCTGATACGAGTAAGCTATGTTGGAAAGGTGCTATTGTGCGGGATAGTCTCAATACTAACATTACCCTACCCCATATCATACATATCTGGTATCTAAACGGAAACAGAGTAAATGGAGTAATTGGGAATATTTATCGTCCTCAATTCAATGCGCCAGGAGTAGATACGGTAGTAGTAGAGCTTCGTTCGTCTGCTCTTTCCTATTGTGCACCGCCTAGTCAAGTACCCAGAGACACAGTATATATCATTATTGATTCCCTTCCCAAAGTAGACTTCCTTGTAAATGGTAGCCTTTATGAACACGGTCAGTATGCTAGTGTATCAGGCTCCGGTAGCACTATATGTGTGAATTACAGAGCCTCAGTAATCAATCCTAATTTTACTTACGAATGGCATATCAATGGGACTAACTATACCGGTCCAGGGCCTCACCAGACCTGTTATACGCCCAATCAAACAAGCGATACAGTAGTTCTCGTTACAAGAAATGGAACATGCATAGAAAGAGACACTCTATATATTCTATTGGATTTCATCTCTAATCTTTCAAGCCTAAGCAAAGAGGTATGGGTCTTCCCTAACCCTGCTAAAGAAGTGATTTACGTGCGGTCAATCAGCTCAGGGACTACAGAAATACACATTTATGACATGTTCGGACAGCTCGTAAGAAAATGGGAAGCTAATCTCAGTGCGTCTGAACCTTACCCCCTCAATGTCGCTGAACTGAGCAGCGGTATTTATCTCTTAGAGATAAGGCAGCAGGAAAAGGTCAGCTATCATCGCCTTACTCTCCAACGGTAAAGCAGGGGATAAAGTAACTCGCATAACAACAGAGGGGGAGGATTTTCCTCCCCCTTTATTTTTGCCTGCATGAAGATTGAACGAGTCCTTCTACTTTCTGGTTTAGTCCTAGCACAGAAGCCCTATTTTCAACAGCGAGTAGAATACTTCATCAAGGTTACGCTATATCCGCAAGAGCACATGCTCAGGGGGCATATAAGGATTGTTTACACTAATAATAGCCCAGATACACTATGGGGGCTCTACTTTCACTTATGGCCTAATGCTTATACTAAAAGAGGTACCCCTTTTGACCTTCAGCAAAGGGGAAGTATGAAGAGCAGATTTTATTTTGCTTCAAGGGAAGAAAGAGGTTTTATAGACAGCTTAGACTTTCTAGTGGAAGGTATGCCTGTAAAACCCTTGCCTGCACACAAGGGGCCTCAACCTGCAAAAAGCTCTAAGCTTTCTCTTTTGCGTCGTGCACCAGATGTGATTTGGCTTCCTCTTCCTAAGCCTCTCCCCCCGAAGGGTACAATAGAAATCCAGACCCCTTTTCGTGTGCGAATTCCGATTACTTTCTCAAGAATGGGACGATCGGAAGTTCAGTATCAAATTACCCAGTGGTATCCTAAGCCTGCTGTTTATGATAGAGAAGGTTGGCACCCTCTACCCTACTTAGATAGCGGCGAGTTCTACAGTGAATGGGGAAAATATGAAGTAGAAATAAGTGTACCTAAAAACTTTGTAGTAGGGGCGACAGGCGTGCTTCAAAATGCAGAGGAATGGGATTTTCTCGGCAGCCGAGAGGCAGAGACACGTAAATGGATAGCCACTCAGCCTCTGCAAGAAGAGGATACCCTCCGGAAACGTAGAGGTAGGGTACGAATTGTGCGCTCCCCTTCCCTCTCAAAAGTTCCTCTTAGAGAGGCACCAGAGTGGAGTAATAGCTTACAGGTAGCCTCTCAGTACAAGACCTTGAAGTATGTGCAAGATAGCATACATGATTTTGCCTGGTTTACGGATCCTCGTTATGGGGTATTGACGGATACAGTAGTACTCCCGAATGGGCATCGGGTTTTGTGTATTGCGCTTTTTCGCTTGAATTACTATTCGGCCTGGCGGCACGCCCCTCGCTATATTGCCGAGGTTGTTGTCAAGCTAAGTGAGTGGGTGGGCTCTTACCCCTACACCCATGCCACAGCAGTAGAGGGCGGCTTAGCAGCAGGCGGAGGAATGGAATATCCCATGATTACCGTCATAGTCCCCACAACAGATACGGCGACGCTTCGTCAGATAATTTTACATGAAATAGGTCATAACTGGTTTCAAGGAATGCTGGCCTCTAACGAACGCAGGCACCCTTGGCAAGATGAGGGCATTAATTCTTTCTACGAAAACCGTATGTACTATGAAAGTTCTACTTTTTTCCCTCAGTCTGATTTATTAGGAATAGCAGGCTACCCTGGAAGACGGCTAACTACACCTATAATAGAGCAAGTGTTCTATCATCACTTAAATGCAGACGTGGCACCATCCGAACCTTCAGAAAAGCATAGTCCCATTTCCTACGCCTTAGGGGTATACGAAGCAACTGCTAATGCCCTAAGAGCTTTTGTATATAGTGTAGGGGAAGAGAGTTGGGATAAAGGAATGCAATCTTATTATAGAAATTGGGCTTTCAAGCACCCTTCTCCCTCAGACTGGATAGAAAGCCTTGAAGCGGCCGGAGTTCCCTCTACAAGAACGATCTGGAGGTTTCTTCACACCGATAGAGAATACAACCTTAAGCTAAAATTCAAGCGTTTAGGCGATACACTTTATAAGATTGAACTAAGAGAGACAGGAGGACTAATAAGCCCTCCTTTCTTTGTAGGGGCTGTAGCTCTCTCTAAGGATGAATGGATCGTGCAGGAGTACCGCTTGCCTATAGACTCACCTGTTGTCATAAGCTTACCTCGGGAGAGTAAAGTCCTGATCGTCAATCCCATGTTATTCTGGTATGAAAGACAGGTGGGGGATAATTTCTTCTTCAACCGTCCTCTATTCAGAGGTTGGAAGCAATTAAGGCTATCTATGGGGGCTCCTCTCCGCCTTCCACAAGCACATGTAACGCATCTGAATTTCTTACCTGTGGGAGGATATAACTACCGAGATGGCTTGATGGCAGGTATCTTGCTATTTCATGGGGTTTTCCCTAAGCGAATAGGAGAATTTCACTTCATGCCTTTGTATAGCTTTATGCGCCAGGCAATAAGAGGTAGTAGCGGCATAACCCTGCGCTCCTTTCCTAACGAACTACCTCTCCAACTCTTAGAGGGAAGAGTTAGAACCTCCAACTTTGCTGGATTCTGGAGAACCAAAGCTTCCATAGAGGCTACTTTCCGGCGGCGATACGACTTCATAAGTTGGCGCCATGTCTTTCGTCTCCGAACATACTTATTAGCCTACGAGAATGAAGTGGGAAGGTATAAATGGGAAAATAAAGGAATGCCCGCTTATGTAGCATTAGATTGGGAGGGAAGACGCCAAGAAGCTATTACTAATCTATATGGTTTCTTTTCCGCGGGACATGACCTCCAAGGGCACCTAAGAATAGAAGCTGAAGGACAATTCACTTGGCGCTTACTTAAGAAATGGACTGTATGGGCACGTGCCTATGGGGGCTGGACCTCACAGGGGACAGCTCCTTATCTTCTTTTTAGACCTTCGGGATTTGACCCTTTCGGGGAGGCTATCCTTTTAGACCGCTTCAGAGAGAGCTCTAACCGTATCATGCTTCAGCAAATTCCTGAAAGCCAAGGAGGATGGAGAACCCCTACCGATACCACCTTAAGCACTTCTCTACTCGCAGTGAATCTTGAACTGCCTCTCCCCATCCTACAAATAATTGCTCTGAGAATAGATGGAGGTTATTTTCCTGGGTCTAAAAAAACCTATTCGGGTCTCAGCATAGGGCTCCCTACTATTCGCATAATGGGGCGACATGTAGCGGGGCTATACTTTCCCTTCTGGGGGGATACCTTTAGGAATGGAAAGCCCTCCTCTTTTTCTGAGGTATTACGTGCCTTTACTTGGAGTATCCAGATACCTTTGGATATGCGGTGGGCTATTCCTTGGTGAGAGTGGTAGGATAGCTATCAATAAGGTCCCTTTTTCAATCTCCTGCTAACAAAACTCAGCCTATGGAGAGTAGAAATACCCCATTTATCTAAGGCTTCCCAGTGAGCTGGGGTGCCGTAACCCTTATTTTCAGCCCAACCATACACAGGGTGTAAGATGTGAAGGACATTCATCAGCCGATCCCGCACTACCTTCGCTATGATAGAAGCAGCAGCGATTTCAGGATACATTTTATCTCCGTGAATGCACGCCTCTACTCTACCCGTAGTACGGGGCAAGTGAGGACCATCTACTCGGATCTGCTCAGGCATTATATGAAGCGTCTCTATTGCTTCTTCCATAGCAAGGAGGGTAGCCTGGAGAATATTGCACGTATCTATTACCTGAGGGCCTTGCATCCCAATTCCAATAGCTATAGATTCCTTCAAAAGAATAGAAAAAATCTTCTCTCTCTGTTTAGGTGATAAAGTCTTGCTATCCCGTAGAAGAGGATGAGAGAATTGTGGCGAGGGAAGAATAACAGCAGCAGCTACTACAGGTCCTGCAAGCGCTCCTCTCCCTGCTTCATCTACTCCAGCTACCTTCATTTAGCTTCGCTACCTATCCTCAGCTTAGTAACTTTCCAAGGCTTTCTGAGAAAAGTGAATATAGGTCTCTCCCTTAGTAGTGACAGTTCGGAAAATCGTACTTTGGGAGGGTATGTGCCCAATCTTCTTTCTTAGCGATTGCAGGCGGCTAAGATAGTGATTGAACTTCTCAATCTGAGCCAAAGAGGGGTGATAAGACGGTGCTAAAAGCCTCCAGGGGGTCGGAGGTATCCAATCTCCTACCTTATCAAGCCATGGACCCTCAGGTAAATAGCTATGCAAATCGTAGAAGAACTCTTCATGCAAAATAAGAAAGTCTAAGCCCCACTCTTCCCCATATGCCAATCCTAATGGCCAGTAAGTCAGGTGCAGCCCCATCAAGACTGGTAAGGAACAACCCCTACGCAGCTCCATTATTTTGAGCTCTATATCCTCAACAAGCTCAGCAGTAGATAAAGAGACAGGTTCTATAATTACTAAAGTTGCATACAAAGGGAGAGGTTCCGTAGGCCTAACATACGCTCCTCCTGGCGGGAGAGGAGGGGCCACTTCAATGGGGCACTGTGGATTGAGAATAGGCATAGATAGCGGGACGACCAATAGAGATATAGTCTACCCCAGCTCTTTTAGCCTCTGAGGGTTCATAGAGGTTACGCCCATCAAAGATGACAGGGGGCTTAAGCAGACGGCGAATAGCCTCCCAGTTTGGCTGACGAAACTCTGCCCATTCCGTGAATATGATGAGACCTTCGGCGTTTTCTAAAGCCTCGTAGGGGCTTTTTGAGTAGGAGATTTTCCAATCTGAATGGGCCTTTTGCAGAGAGGGAAGCGCTACTGGATCAAACACCTGTAAGTTGGCACCTCTGTCAAGCAGCCATTTCATGAGAGTCAAGGCAGGGGCTTCCCTAATATCATCCGTATCTGGCTTGAAGGCTACTCCCCATATAGCCAGTCTACGCCCCCGGAGCTGATCCCGATAGTAGGCTTGTATTTTTTCCCAGAAAAACTCTTTTTGCTGCTCGTTAACAGAAATTGTTGCTTCTACTAAGCGCAGTGCAAGGCCATGCTGACGAGCAATGGCTGATAAGGCCCGCGTATCTTTAGGGAAACACGAGCCTCCATATCCTACACCCGCAAAGAGGTAACGACGCCCTATTCGGCTATCCGCTCCTATGCCCAGCCTTACCCAATCAATATTAGCCCCTACTCTTTCACAAAGCTGGGCTAACTCATTCATGAAACTAATGCGCATGGCTAAGAAAGCGTTGGCCGCATATTTAGTCATCTCAGCACTTTCCCAGTCCATGATATAGATAGGATTGCCTTGCCTCGTGTAGGGTACATAAAGCTGGCGAAGTTTCTCCCCCACGGTAGGGTTAGGTGTCCCAATCACCACTCGCTCTGGCTTGAGGAAGTCTTCTACGGCATAACCCTCTCGGAGAAATTCGGGATTAGATGCCACCTGCACCTGCATGGGAACTCTCTCTTCAAAGAAGCCTTGAAGGCGTCTAGCTGTGCCGACCGGGACCGTGCTCTTGCTAACGACTATAAGAGGCTCTGAGAGGCTATCTCTACGAGGTTTTTTCTGAAGTACTTCTGCAATAGCCTGCGCCGCCTGAAAGACGTATGTAAGGTCAGCTTCCCCCTGCGTACCCGCCGGTGTAGGAAGAGCGAGGAAAATCAATTCAGCCGATGATATTGCATCTACTAAATCAGTCGTAAAAGAAAGACGCCTCTCTTGAAGATTCCTCTTGAGAAGCCTATCCAGACCGGGCTCATAAATAGGCGATTCGCCTCTCTGCAGGTGAGCTATCTTTTGAGTATCTATGTCATATCCCACCACCATATTTCCCGTCTCCGCTAATCCTGCTGCCGTCACAAGACCCACATAACCCACACCTATAACTGTGATATGCATATTTACTTTGTGCAAAAATACACAAAGCGTGCGTTGGGGGACTATCTTGATGGCAATAGGCTGGGCACAGCAGAGCATCCGAGACTCAGCCATTCATTTTCTCATAGCGTCAGTAACTTATGGAAGTTATTGGCCTTCTGCAGATTTGGCTCATCGCTTCGGCTGGAGCAGTGTAGTAGGAGGCGAAATTGCATATAAATTCAAAAATCACCTTTATATTGGTTTGCAAGGGGGAGGCTTAATAGGAGATAAAGTCGTAGAACAAGGACTTTTAGAAGGACTATACCTTTCAAGCCTTTATACCGCAGGCGTAATCGGCTTTGTAGATGAGACAGGAAAGATTTTTACACCTAAATTCCAACAGCGGGGCTGGAATGCAAGTCTGCGCCTGGGATGGATTTTGCCTTCTTTCCGTCTGCCTAAGCAAAATCCCAACTGCGGCCCCTTCGTAGAAGTGGGTATAGGATATCTTTCCCATCGTATCCATATAGACAAAGCCCGAAGTGAGCGCCTACCTCTCTTAGAAGGGGAATATCTCAAGGGTTTTGACCGCCTGACAGGAGGTTGGGGCCTATCGGAGACCATCGGATATCGTTTTTTCAGCAGCCGTAATCTCATAAACTTCTTCATAGCCGCAGAAATGGCGCAGTACTTTACCCGTAGCCTAAGAGGGTACATTTACGACCAGGCCCAGCGAGACTCCAAGAAAAGAAAAGATTTCTGGCATGGCTTGCGCATAGGTTGGAGTCTCTTATTGTACGAGAAAGCTCCCCCTGAGTAGCAAATGCTGTGGTGGCGCCCCCCATATACCCTATTTCTTCTCATAGGTATAACTCTTATGCCTGTAATTGGGCTATTCTCTCGTCGTGTACGCTCTTGGTGGAAAGGGCGTCTCAAACATCCTCCTTCTCCTCCTTCTGAAGTACCCGTCCTATGGCTACACTGTGCCTCAGCGGGAGAATTTGAACAAGGAAGACCTGTAATAGAATACATACTAAGCAAGGCTAAAAGGCGTCCCTATGTAATAGTGACATTCTTTTCCCCTTCTGGCTGGCAGCGGTATTCTCAAAGCTACCCCCTGGCTGACTGGATAGGACCCGCCCCTATAGACCTGCCATGGATTGTCCGAAGGTGGCTTCGAGCTATTCATCCAACAGCGGTATTCTTTGTCAAATATGACCTCTGGCCAAATACCCTATGGGCTATTTCTAAAATGAAGTGTCCGACTTATCTGCTCGCTGCCCATGTAGAACCCCTACAAGGTATTCGCTGGTGGTGGAGAAAAACTCTCCTGAGATTCATAGACCACATCTTTGTCCAGACACCAGCAGACCAATTGCGTCTTAGCATGGCTGGCTTTGCAAAAGTAACAGTGGCAGGAGACAGCCGCCTAACCCGAGTGCTGCAAATAGCGGAAAACTGGCTCCCTGTATCGGGTATCGCAGAGTGGATAGGAGGAAGATTTTGCATCGTAGCTGGAAGTGTCTGGGAAGCAGATATTCGCTTTCTCGCACAGGCTTATGCCCAGCTTAGAGGGTATCAGATCTGCTGGATACTCGTACCTCATGAAGTTTCTAACCGACAGGTGGAGGCTATACAACGACTATGGCCTGCTAAGAGCATGCTCTATACACGATCCTCCTACGAGCCTACCCAGGATACCTTGATTATTGACACGCTTGGAATTTTAGCCTACCTATATTTTTACTGCAGTGTAGCCTGGATAGGTGGAGGATTCGGTTCAGGTATTCATAACATATTAGAGGCTGTTGTTTATAAAAAGCCTGTATTCTTTGGTCCTAAATATGATGATTTCTCTGAGGCAAGAGAGCTGATGGAATTAGGTATTGCAGAGAGCTGTAGATATCCTATGAGTTTTTCCAACGCAATAAGGAGCTTGATTAAGGATCGAAGGCGCCTAAGTATCATCGCAGAAAAGATAGAAAGATACCTAAATTCCAGACCTGATACACCTAAGATTATTTGGCAAAAGCTAGAAGAAGCCTCCTGGACGAAGACACTCTTTTGACTAGCCATTTCATCCAAACAGAAAGCATATTAGGCTTTTTACACATTTTCTATTTATACTACCCCCTGTAAGTCTCCCCTTTTATGAGGGAATTGCGAGTTAAATGCTTAGAAATCCTTTATGCCTTCTATGTTTCCCCCTATAGGAAACTTAGCTTATCTTTCTTAGCCTCTCTTGGAAGTCGGAAAGCACATTCATGTATGTTACATAGGCTTCATAAGGAGAATTGTAAGGGTTGAAATACTTATGAACATCTCCATCAGAGAAGAACTTTGTACACATATAGTAGAAATGATCACTGGTTTGCAAAAGAAGCCAGTCCCGAAGGATAGTAGAGTCACGGACCTTTTCAACCTTATCCTCTAAGGAATATAGCGTCTCAAAAGCATCTATCTGGAGTTCATTGCCTAGCCATGCGGTGAGGTCTCTTTCGGTATCTGCCCATGAAAGCGGCGAAGGCACAGAGATAGAGGCAACAGGCTTATGCTCGCGCAGTACCTTCGTAGGAGTTACGAATACAGCTTTTTTTTCTTTCAGCATAATATCAACCCAATTGCTAAAAAACTCAAATATCCCTGTTTCTTTCCATTGGTGCTCTCCAAAAGTTTCATAATCCATGAAGATATTTATAAGGTTTTGGTCTTCCGGCAATCCAAAAATCCATTCAGCATATTTTTCTGCTGTAAGCGGCCACTCCTCCCATGTAGTATTAGAGAAACGAAAGGCAATATCATCACTAAGTCTATAATTGCGCAGAAGTAACTTGAGAGGCGCTACTGCACTGGTATACAGAAAGTTAGGGCTACGCCATCCAAGAAGGGTATCCGCACCTTCAGCTAACATAGCTGAAAATCCTAATTCCGCTACCCATTTTGCTACCTCGTCATAAAATACAAGCTCAGTATTACGAAAAACAGTAGGAGCAGCACCGAAGAGCTCTTGGAGGATACCTTTGTGCTTTTTCACCTGACGCTCAAATTCTTTTTGGGACTTAAGACAAGCCAAACTATGTGCATAAGTCTCCCCTATCAACTCTACCGCCCCCGTAGCATATAACTCTTGAAAGCTCTCTAATGTTCTTGGTTCATACAACTGCATTTGTTCAATACATGTACCACTTATAGAAAATGAGACTGAGAAATAGTCGGGCCCCCACTTTTCTATGAGGCTCTTGAGGAGGGCATTCATAGGAAGGTAACACTTCTGAGATATACGCTGAAAAAGGGAGCGATTGTTCAGCTCATGGTAATAATCATGAGAGACCCCAATGTCAAAAAAACGATAGATTCTTAACCTAAATGGCTGATGAACCTGAAAGTATAAGCAGATGTGCTTCATGGTGTAAGTAAGGATTTGTAAGCTTCTATGACTTTAGCGCTTGCTCTTTCCCACTGAAGCTGAGAGAGCTCTGCCTGCGCATAACGAATAAAGAAGGGACGAATCCCTTTATATTGTAGTACACCATAGATAAGGTCAGCCAATCCATCTACATCCCAGAAATCCACTTTTAGTGCATGAGGCAGGACCTCTGCCACGCCGGATTGCTTGGAGATAATTACAGGCACCCCTGCTCTTAGGGCCTCTAAAGCGGAGATCCCAAAAGGTTCCGACACAGAGGGCATTACATACACATCGCTAAGGTCAAATAGCCTCTCTACTTCAGCAGGAGGGAGAAAACCCGTGAAACTGAAGCGTACGCCTAAGCGCAGCTGAGCTACACGATGAATAATGCCTCGTAAAAGATCACCGGTTCCAGCCATAACAAAATGTACATCAGGCAGGTAAGGAGCTAAACGAGCGGCTGCCTCCACGAAGTACTCTGGCCCCTTCTGGTAGGTGACACGACCCAGAAAAGTAACGACTTTGCGTTTTGAAGGAGAGGGTTGAATAGGCTGTCTATCTTTTGGTAAGACAGCGTTATGAATAGCCCAAATCTTCTCGGGAGGGATGTCATACCTTTCTATTACCACACTACGAGTATAAAAACTCACAGCGATAATTAGGTCTGCTTCTTTCAAGCCCATTTGCTCAATAGCCCGAACCTCAGGGTTAGGATTTTCCCCGGAGCGGTCATATTCTGTAGCATGAACATGTACCACAAGAGGCTTGTGGGTCTTATGCTTTAGCCATACACCTGCTAAGTAGGTAAGCCAATCATGTGCATGAATAATGTCAAACTCCTCCTGCTCAGCTAAGTGGCTCACAGCGTAGGCATAGCGATACACCTCCGCTAAGAGATCAGGACCGTACTTACCCGAAAATTCTAAGCGAAACTTCCCTTCCTCAAAAGCATATATAGGTTCTGGCACAGAAGCAAACTCTACGATAGGCATCTCCAGCTGTTCTAAGTAAGGTCCTAACACAGTATGAACTCCATAGAAAGTTATTTGATGCCAGAAAGGGGGAAGCTCTACGGAATGCTTATAGGGGATAGGGATTTCATTTGCGCCAAGCAGGCGATACCGATTAGGAGGCTCTTCTCCTGTGCGCAGAGGCATTACGAAAGTAACCTGTACTCCATGATAAGATAGACCTTTCACAAGACCATAGCATGCCACAGCTAATCCGCCTGCAATCCGAGGAGGAAATTCCCATCCCAGCATCAGTACCTTCATAAGCGCTCCATTAGAGCAAATATGCGCAGCAACTCTCCGACACTCCATGCTTGAAAAGGGGCACCCCGAGGAGTATGCGGCGCATCTCCGTCATATATCTCTGCCAAACCGCCCCATCCATATTCATACAAGGTCTCCTCTATACTACGGAGTAGTTTTTCTATGGAAGGTCGCGCTGTAGGGCCCCAGATAGCTATCTTAGCATCAGCATAGACCCCTAATAACCAGAGCCACACTGTACCATTATGGTAGCTAAGATCACGCTTTACTGGATCGCCCTCATACCTCCCATGATAATTAGGGTCTGCAGGAGAAAGAGACCGAAGACCCCGAGGAGTCAAAAGGTGCCTCTCTACCACATCTAAGATAAGCTCCGCTATCTTGTCACTTATAGGACGATAGGGGACAGCTGCCGCTATGATCTGGTTAGGGCGAATCTGCCAGCTTGCGTAGCTGCCTTCACGCCAGTCAGCTAGATAACCGCGCGTTTTCTCCCAAAAGGTAGGCTTGAAATTCTCAAGCACTTTTCTTGCGAGAAGAGCCCAGCGCCATTTCGTCCCTTCATGAGGCGTTATATCAGCTAAGAAACGGAGAGCCGCGTACCATAGAGCATTCAACTCTACCAAGGCACCTTTTCTTTCTACTGCTGCTTTACCTTCTACTACCGCATCCATCCACGAGGAAGGTGGAAATCCTCCTACTCGTAATAGACCATCCTCGCCTGCTATTCTATGGAGGTAGCTCACTAGCACAGCCTGCATCGCCTCCCCATAGCGCTCCCAAATCTCCTGAGTAGAGACACCTATCTTGGAGGCTTGAATAAGCGCCCATACCCACCACAGTCCTGTATCCGCAGCAGCATAATTATCTGGTAAAACATTTGGAAATTCCATCGTGGGGGATAAATGCTTTAGCATTGTCTCCATCACGCTATGGAAACGGTAAATCTCCCCCCGAGCAAGCGTAAGCCCAGGAAGGGCTATAAAAGTATCTCTACCCCATACGCCAAACCAGGGGTGCCCCGCGATAATATACTCTCCTTCCTTCGTCTTTAGGAAGAAATTTTCAGCAGTAGTGGTCAAAACATCCCTTAGAGAAGAGGAAAAGGTCGGGGCATTGGGTAGGGTTAGTGGTACTCTGGGTGCCTCAGCAGGACTAAATGCTATAAAAATCTCACCGCCTCCATGCATCCGCCACTCCCAACATTCAGAAGCCCAGAGCGTCTCCGTAGCCTCATAGCCCCTTTGTACCTCCGCAGGGTAAAATACCTCATAATACGGGTAATGCCAGGGAATAAAACGCGGTTGGGGCTCCACTCTAAAACTCAAAGAAAAATCTTCAGGGAGCAGAAGCTTATCTCCTTTTCGTAGGACTTCTACGGGAGTATGGCGCAAGGTATGCCAAGGGCGCACAGCCCACAAAGGTGTCCAACGAAAAAGCACCTCTGCCGAAAATCTATAGCGCAGGAGCCATACGGGAGACTCAGAAGCGATATAAAGTGTCTTTTCTATATCCACCTCCCCTATTCGGTAGTGCCACCTCCAAATCGCAGCTGCCTCAAACCTCTGAATATAGCGATAGCCCTCCCAGCATAACTCCCCTCTGAAATACTGGGTTGTGAGCAGGAAGTGCCCTTCCCGCAGCAAAACTTCCTCATGCATCTGAGGCATCAATTCATATCGCACATAGCCTCGCCACAGAGAAAACCAGCTGTGATATTTGCGTGTGGGGCAGCCCCATAAAGTGGTCATCGCATAGCCGCCCCAGGGCACAGACCTCACCACCTCCCGCCCTAAGGCCCATCCTTTCTCCATCAAAGTAACCCTTCCAACATCACGCACACCACAAAAATACTCCGTGAAAAAGAAGAAAACTCACGCGTCTGTCAAGCAGACCAAAATACATAGCCAGTGTCTGTAAAGTAATTTTTCAGATTTTTGCCCATACTTACAGTATGCAACCCAATGAACTCAGGACAGCCATTCTGAGTATAATGAGTCAAGTCTCCCAGATGGAGTTAGAGCTAAAAGGAGCCCATTATGAACTGCAAGATCGTCTTTCTATCCTGGATAAATTTGCCCTCATTAGTGAAACAGACACGAGAGGGGTAATTACCTATGCTAATCCTAAATTCTGTGAGGTTTCAGGATACAGCCGAGAGGAACTGATTGGAAAGCCCCACAATATCGTTCGCCACCCTGATATGCCTAAAGCTGTCTTCAAAGAGCTATGGGATTACCTCAAAGCAGGTAAGATATGGCAGGGCGAAATAAAAAATAGGCGCAAAGATGGCACGCCCTACTGGGTATTAGCCACAGTAGGACCGCTGCGAAATGCAAATGGAGAATAGACCGATACTTGAGCATTAGAGTAGACATCACCAAGCAGAAAGAATTAGAGGAGCGTTTGAAGCACCATGTTTATGAGCTGGAAGAAGATTTACTGGCAAATTTTCATGCAGCTCAAAGAATACAGCTCAGCCTTATGCCTGCGCTGAGACCTGAACAAACCGAAGAACTCCCTGTACCTCACTTTATCCTATGGCAGCCGTATCATCCTGTCAGCGGGGACTTCTTCTGGAGCTACATGGAAAAGAAGCGTCTCGTCCTATGCTTAGGAGATGCTATGGGACACGGTGTTTTTGGGGCAATGCTCTCTGTCATGTTCATGCAGCGACTGCACCATCTCACCCACCTGAGCGGCGTCTGGTCTCCAGAGAAATTAGCTGAGGAGGCAGAAAAAATCTTCTCTCAATTTTCTCATTCCAAAGCAGACGGACCTATCACAATAGATAGTTTCTTAGGGGTTCTGGACCTCAATCGGCACCGTCTCTCCTATACGAACCTCAAAGGCAAAGCTTACTGGGTACGTGATGGAGTGGTAGAAAAACTTCACTCTTATCCCTTTAGCTTTG
>JANXCJ010000035.1 GCA_025060275.1 Bacteroidia bacterium
ATTTACCCTATGTGAGCCATTTCAGCAGTGCTGTCATACATCCCGCCAGCGCTTTACTGTTAACTGCGTGCTTTCAGCCTTAGATATAAATCTACGAGCGGCTCGTGAAAATGCCACGACTATCAATCTTTCCTGGGCAGTAAATGAAAGAAATCCAGCTCAACGCTTCTTCATCATGCGAAAAGCTAACCTTGAAGAAGCATGGAAAGTCCTCCACGTTGCAGAAGGGGAGGTATATGCTTATACAGATAGGGGGCTACTTCCGGGACGGTACTTCTATCAGGTATCCCAGAGCATGCCTACAGGAAGCGTATTTCTAAGCAATATAGCTGAGGCAGTTCTACTTCCTGAGGGAAGTCAAGTATTAGTTGAGCAGCAGGTTCGGGCCGTAAGCGAAGAAGCTCTGGTAATTTGGAGCTTCCCCGAAGAAGCAGGCAAGATTGAAATGCGCCTGACAGATGTTGCGGGGCGCATTATTCATACTTTTAGAGCTGACCAAGAAGAAGGCTCAATAAGCATCCCTTCCCCACCCTCCGCAGGGATTTATATTTTACAAGTAGACACACCTGCAGGTACACAGTCCTTCCGCTTAATCTGGCAGTAAGAAATGAAAGAAGTCCCCCTGAATCATAAGAACACCCCTTCTTTATAGCAAGCAGAAGAACGAAATTATTGTCCAAGAAGCCTCTTTATCCAGGCCTAAGAGATATTTGTTTTACCTTTGAATATGGTGAGAAACTTCCAGGAGATCCCCTTAGCCCTTACTTATGAGGATGTACTGTTAGTACCTGCCTATTCCGAGGTTCTGCCTGAGGAGGTGCGAGTGCATACCCAACTTACACCTACCCTTACCTTAAATATACCTATTCTTAGTGCAGCCATGGATACGGTTACGGAATACCAGATGGCAATAGCCATGGCGAGCGAGGGGGGACTAGGAGTCATTCATAAAAATCTTTCTATCGCTGAGCAAGCTGAGCAGGTCCGCCGAGTAAAAAGATATGAGAGTGGACTGATTGTAGACCCCATCACACTACCCCCCCATGCGCCCGTGCGGGAAGCATTTCAGATTATGCAAGAACATCGCATCGGAGGAATTCCTATAGTGGACAAAGACAGAATACCCGTAGGTATTCTCACTAACCGCGATATCCGCTTCGTAGTGCCTGATGATACACCTCTTTCAACATACATGACACCTGCCCCTTTGATTACGGCTCCAGAAGGGACTAACTTAGAAGAAGCAGAAGCCATCCTAAGGCGTCACCGAATAGAAAAGCTCCCCCTTGTGGATAGAACAGGCAGACTGGTAGGACTAATTACATACAAAGACATTCTGCGCAGAAAAGCCTATCCGAATGCATGTAAGGACAACTTAGGAAGGCTTAGAGTTGGCGCAGCTATCGGAGTAGGAGAGGAAGCCTTACTCCGAGCAGAAGCCCTCGTGCAAGCAGGTGTGGATGTCTTAGTTGTAGATACAGCCCATGGGCACAGTGCACGGGTGCTTGAAACAGTGCGTGAACTCCGCCAACGCTATCCTCACCTACCCTTGATGGCTGGCAACATCGTTACAGCAGAAGCGGCAGAAGACCTCATTCAAGCAGGCGCGGATATATTGAAGGTGGGTGTAGGCCCCGGTAGCATCTGCACTACACGCATAGTTACAGGCGTAGGCATGCCACAGCTCTCAGCTATTTTTGCAGTAGCTGAAGTAGCTCGCCCAATAGGGGTAGGAGTAGTAGCAGATGGAGGTATTCGGTATAGTGGAGATATAACTAAGGCTTTAGCTGCCGGAGCAGACGCTGTGATGATAGGAAACCTCTTAGCCGGCACGGAGGAAAGTCCTGGGGAAACCATACTATATGAAGGGCGTAAGTTCAAAGTTTATAGAGGTATGGGTTCTTTAGAAGCAATGCGTTCAGGTAGTGCAGATCGTTACGGACAAGAAAGACAGCCTGCTGGCAAACTTGTACCCGAGGGAGTAGTAGGACGCGTACCCTATCGCGGAAAGGTTTCGGAGGTTCTCTTTCAGCTAGTGGGTGGGCTCCGTGCGGGGATGGGATATTGTGGGGCACCGGACTTAGAAAAGCTTCGTCAAGCTCAATTCGTGCGCATTAGTGCAGCAAGTATCGCAGAAAGCCACCCTCATAATTTAGAGATCATTCACGAGGCACCTAACTATTCAGTGCATTGATTATAGGGCGTGCGGTAGCACCACTTCTTCTCACATTAGGTGCGGCTTTTGCCCTCTTATATTTATGGGTTAGGTATTTTGCGCCTTACTCCTATGTAGAGCCTTTAGGGTTAGCTGCCTTTTTAGGAGTATGGGCAGGGGGATACCTACTATTTGGAGAACATATTCCTCGAAGATGGCGCTCACCTGAGAGACTCCTCAGGTGGAATGCAGTATTAGCAGGGATCGGAATGACACACGTCATCCTATGGGGATTACTTGGATTGGCTGTCTCTCCCGCTAACGTACGCCTAAGAGCCCTTCTGGAAGGAATAAGCGAGGTAGGAATAGCCTTTCAATCAGCTGGACATCTAATCTTAACAGGCTATCTAATTCTCTATTCTTTCCGCTGGGAAAAATTATGGGTATTGATAGGCTTTTATGCTCTTTCTGCTATTATACTCTCGCTTCGGACGATACTTCCCTCAACTGCCTCCTATCTAACCCCTCTTGTATGGCTGGGCATTCTGCCCCTGCTCTATTTTAGCCAGTGGATAGAGAAAATACTCAACCAGCGGCTTGGTGAGACTCTCTTACTTGTAGGAGCTGCTTTAGTAGGAACCTTTTTAGGGTGGCACGTTCTACCTCCGATGCTCATGGTAGGAAAAACGCCACTCTATGCAGTACTATATCCTCTACTCTTAGCTATTATTTTCTTACACGGGGGATGGCTGATTATCCCTCCTATGCTCAGGTTAGTACGGGTCTCTCAGTCCGAGTATGCCTCCTTTGAACTTCTTACAGAGTTCTTGGCTAAGCAACAAAGAACTAACTCAGCCCGAGAAATCTTACAGATCACTTCTCAAACTTTAGGACAGATTCCTGGTGTAGGGGGGGTATTTATTGAGCTGCGCACGCCCTTTGAAGACTCGGTAATAGTTTCGCATTTCCTTCCCCCTTCTCTCCAAGAAAGCCTACGCCAAATTCTGCACCAAAAAAGTGCTACCGAAAGCTACATAGAAGTGCTACCTTCTCTCCAGCGTCTCAATCCCAAGCTACCTAACTTAGCCGGCATATTCAGCCAGAAATCCTTATCCTTATTACAAGGCTCAGCCCTCTCACAAACTTTATCTTTAGCAGTGGTTAGCCGGATACCTGATGGATTTGAAGAAAAAGATATCAATCTCATTCTTACCATAGCAGAACAAACGGTTCTTTTTCTTGAACATTTGGAACGAAGAGCCTACCAAGAACAGGCGCTGACCGCCCGTAAGGAAGCAGATTTCCTGAAGCAGACTCGGGAAGCCCTCCTACCCCCTGCCCCCCCCTCTCTCAAAAAAATAGACTTTTATGTACTCTTTGAGCAGTACGATCGCACTATTGGAGGAGACTACTATCAAATTCATGAATACGACGGCGGGGAAGTAGTTGATTTCTGGCTTTCAGATTGTGCGGGCAGTGGTATTGCTGCTGCCTATCAGATGGCTCAGGCGAGAGGCGCCCTAAATGCACTCTGGATGCGCCAGCTTAGTCCAGATGCATTTATCTTAGAGCTCAATGATACCCTCAAGCGAATTTTTCACAAAAACAACTTCCTCGCCGCTACCCTCCTACGATTTGACCTCAAGCGAAAAGAATATGTGATTGTCAGAGCCGGAAATCCAGAGGTATTTCACTGGAATCCCCTAACTAATCAGACCGAAATCCTGCGCCCTTCGGGAATCGTCTTAGGAACAACTTCCTCACAAATAGTTGGACGAATCATAGTGCCTGAGAGAGGTCATTTAGTGCCCGGAAGTCTGTTCATGTGTTTCAGTGATGGTTTTACCGAAGCTACGAGCCCCAGTGGAGAAATGTTTGGCGGAGAGAGGCTCTTCAAGCTATTTAGTACTTATCATACCCTTACCGCGAAAGAAATAGCAACTCGCATATTCCAAGAGGTCAGGACTTTTACAGAAGGATATTCCTTAGGTGATGATGGCACTCTCCTCGTAGTGCGTTATACAGGCTAATTACTAACTTTGTTAGCATGCAGATAGAGGTGCTGCAGGATGGTGGTGCAAATGAACTGCATCTCGCTCTAAGAGGAGAGTTAGATGCACTCACGGCACCTAAGCTATACGAGCAGCTTACCCAGCTCGTACAGGGAAAGCCCGGCATTTCTCAGATTACCCTGCACTGCAGAGAGCTTACCTATCTCTCTAGTGCAGGAGCAGGTATCTTACTTATGTGCATGGATAACTTCGCACCCAAAGGCATAACCTTAGGACTTACAGAGGTCCAGCCTGAAGTCTACAACATCTTAGACCTTCTGGGACTGACCAAACTGATGTCAGTTACCCATGCCTAAGACAAGTCTCCAGTTTAGTGCAATTGCGGATAATCTGCCCATTATCCGGCACTTCGTTCAGACCCATCTCAAAAGCATGGTCTCTGACCCCATACGCATCAATCAAGTAACCGTAGCCGTAGAAGAGCTATGCGCTAATTCTATTCTACATGCCAATAAAGAAGACCCCGAAAAAGAGTTACGATTAGAGCTGCGTCTGCAAGGCTCCGTACTGCATATTTATTTGTATGATCCCGCTCCTCCGTATGACATTCATGCTTACCCAGCGGAGCCTAAACTCCTAAGGGCAGGCACAAATAGACCTGGAGGTTTTGGAATTTATCTGATTAGGCGTATTATTGACCGTATAGATATTCGGCGAAGAAAAGGGGGTAGCTCCGTTTATCACATGGTAAAAGACTTAAGTGCATGAGGCATTCCTCTGTTAGTTTAGACTCAGAGGAAAAAGCCCTTCGCCCTAAACGCTTAGAGGAATTCATCGGGGAGCGTCCTTTTCTGCAGAACCTTCGGATTTTTATCCAGGCTGCCCGAGCTAGGGGAGAATCCTTGGATCACACGCTTTTCTATGGCCCACCAGGTTTAGGCAAAACTACTTTAGCTCACATTATCGCAAACGAGATGGGGGGACGGATTTTGACTACTAGCGGTCCCGCTCTGCAGCGACCTGCCGACCTCGCAGGATTACTTACTCAATTAGAAAAGGGAGACGTCCTTTTTATAGATGAAATACATCGCTTACACCCCTCTATTGAGGAGTATCTGTACAGTGCGATGGAGGATTACAGGTTAGATGTAGTAGTGGGTAGTGGTCCCCACGCAAAGACGCTTCAGCTTCATCTTCAACCCTTCACCTTAGTGGGTGCAACGACCCGGCTGGGCTTGCTTACGGCTCCCTTAGTAGCTCGTTTTGGTATCTCTATTCATGTAGAGTATTATTCTCAGCCAGAGTTAGCCCAGATTGTAATGCGGTCTGCACGCATCTTAGGCATATCTATACAAGAAGCAGCGGCATGGGCTATTGCTCGTCGCAGCCGAGGCACCCCCCGCATAGCTAACCGCCTTCTGCGGAGAGTAAGAGATTTCGCTCAAGTATCCGGAAATACCTTTATTAGTGAAGCGCTAGCAGAAGAAGCCCTCAGCGCCCTGCAAATAGACCCTGCAGGACTGGAGGAAATAGATAAAAAACTACTACTCACACTTGTAGAACGCTTCGGGGGGGGACCTACAGGGCTCCACACCTTAGCCGTAGCTGTAGGAGAGGAGCCTGAAACGCTAGAGGAAGTATATGAGCCCTATTTGATTATGGAAGGCTTCTTAGAGCGCACACCAAGGGGAAGGCGCGCTCTCCCTCGTGCTTATGCACACTTAGGAAAACAAGGCCCAACTCCCCAGCTTACTTTATTCTGAATGGACATAGCTCTAACACAGGCTATAAAGGCCCTCATTCAGGGTCTCGGATTTGATGCGTGTGGAGTCGCACAAGTAAAACCTCTCTCTTCCACTACTGACGATACCAACCCTCCCTCACCTGCCCAGATAGCTTACCAGCGTTATCTGAACTGGATTGCAGCTGGAAAGCAGGCAAAAATGGACTATCTCGCAAAAACAACACACTTGCGAGGGAATCCCCTCTCTCTTCTCCCTGATGCACGGAGTATAATAGTAGTCTTACAAAACTACTTCCACACAAGGAAAAGAGTGTCTCATATTGCTCAATACGCGTGGGGGAGAGATTATCATGAGCACATGCGTTATCGCTTGCAGATCGTAGCGGATTATCTTGTGAGAAAAGGCTATTCAGCCAGAATCTTTGCAGACACAGCACCGATTTTAGAAAAAGCCTGGGCAGTAGAAGCAGGTTTGGGATGGATAGGCAAAAATACCCTTCTCATTAATCGGCGGCTAGGTAGCTACACCTTTATCGGGGGGATAATTACCGCGGCTAATTTACTTGTAGATAAGCCTTTCTTGGAGGATTACTGTGGTACGTGTCAAAAGTGCATAGAAGCCTGTCCTACACAAGCCCTTAGCCCATACGAACTGGATGCCAGACGCTGTATCGCCTACTGGACCATAGAAGCCCCCGAAATGCAGGAGGAATCTACTTCTACGCATGGCTGGCTCTTTGGCTGCGACATTTGTCAGCAGGTGTGTCCTTGGAATCGCTTTGCCCGTCCCCAGGGAGAAATAGCCCTACGCCCTCGCCCCTCCACATTCTGGACCTCTCAGCAGTGGAAACGTCTCTCAAACTCCCAACTCAAAAAAGTGCAAGAGAGAAGTGCTCTTCGTCGGGCTCGCCCGCAAAAGCTCAAAGCCATAGCTCAGCTTCTCACTTCCAAACAAGAGAGAAGTATTATTCCCTTAGTAAATCATCCTTTCAACTCTTGAGCACTGCCTCTCCCGTTACTTTACCCAACCCAACTAACTCACCCCCATAACTCAGCCTCAATCAGGATAGAAAGGAAAGCGTAAATTGTGTTTATTTGTGTTATGGCGATCCGCATAAAGGCAGCCCCCCCTGGAGAGCGAAAGCTGAAGTGGTGGGAGCGACTCTACTTCCCTGCGATTCTATCTGGCTTAGGTTATACCTTAGGGCGTATATTTAAGCGAAAATTTACGGTACAATATCCCGAAGAGCCGATCATCCTTGGGCCTGAATTTCGTGGGCGGCCCGTCCTCGTAGCAGAAAATGGAAAGGAGCGCTGCGTAGCCTGTGGGCTTTGTGCCCGAGTATGCCCTCCCTTTGCTATACATATGCAAGCAGCCGAAACAGAAGACCCTAAGGAAAGATACCCTGCCGTGTTTGAAATCAACATGCTTCGTTGTATTTACTGTGGGCTCTGTGAAGAAGTATGCCCTGAAGAAGCAATTGTCATGAGTCCCGAGTATGACTTTGTCTTTCGCAGTAGAGAAGCTGCAATCTACACTAAAGAGAGACTTCTCGTAGAAAGAAAAGATTTGGAACCTCGCCTCAAATGGCTTGCTAAAATGCGCAATCCCCAATTTGGCAAACGGTACCGTTTCCGCATTACAAATAATGTGCATAGCGTAAAAGCCCGAAGCATGGTAAAAGAAGGGTATGAGGAAGTCTATTGATACGTTATGGGACACGACAAGGCAGCGCTTCGTTACCGCTAAAACAGAGGAGAAAGTACGCCAAACGTTTATCAATTACCTAAAGCATAAAGGCTGTCCCTCTCACGCTATATGCGTAGAATACAGGGTAGGAGCAGGTAGATTTGATATAGCCGTATGCGCACCAGATGGCTCCCTGTGGCTTCTGGCAGAATGCAAATCTTCGTCAAGTCTATCTATACAAAAATGGACGGAAGCATACACCCAACTACGCCGCTATCAACAAAGTCTTCCTAAGGCGCGCTACTTCGCTATTATAACAGCCAAAAACTTCTGGTGGTGGGAAACAGCCTCTGGCAGGCTTCTCTCAGAGATACCTACCTATCCTGAATGAAAGAAGGACTTCTTTATCTTCTCCTCAAGGAGCCCATAGAGAACGCAATACTCTCTCCTTTGCCCTTAGACATTCAGAGGAATACCATAGAGCGGAGCCTCTGGGAGGCTTCGGAAAAAGCTCTATTACGACAGCATTACGCTTATATGGAGTGGCGCTTCTCTTTGTATCCAGACCCCGTTGAGGCTTTCATAAAGACGTATGAGTACTTGAAAGATATGCCCCAGTTAGTAGGCATAGCCAACCCCTTAGGCTGTACAGCTCATACTTCTCAGTGGATTGATAAGATATTCAGAGATGGCTTAGTAGAAGTTGCTCGCAAGACCCCTCCTATACACTTATGGACAGGTCTTATACCTGTAAGCGTGGAACCCAGCTTGGAAACACTTCTAAGTGGCTATACTCCCTCTTGGATACGCACTATAGGCTATGAGCAATTTGGACTACCAGATTTAGCCCATCCTCTCAAAGATACGCGAGAAATAGGCTGGATTCACTCCCTTTTTGAAGTACTTTTTGACTGGATGTACGAAAATAGGCGGAGGCTAAGAGCAAATGAAGCCATAGAGGTTCCTGAAAGAGGACGATATGTGCTGAGGGAATTTGAGGGCGAAGTGTTAGCCTTGATAGAATGGCAAGAAAAAAATGGAGAAACGGTTGCCTTTTCATAAGCCTGCTCTGTCGGAATTAGAGGGTCAGTATCTCTTAGCAGCTCTAGAGGAGAGGTACTGGGGGGGTGGAGCGTGGGTAGAAAGGCTAGAAGCTAAGCTAAGCGAGCTGTATAAACGAGAAGCGGTAGTAGTGAGCTCGGGTACAGCAGCTTTACATTTAGCCCTCACACTCTTACTGGGAGATAAAGGTGGAGAAGTGATTGTACCCACCTGGACTTTCACTTCTACTGCCTCCGAAGTGATTCATGCAGGAGGTTTGCCCATTCTAAGTGATGTCGGAGAGACTCTTCATCTTACCGCCGAGCGTGTAGAGGAGCTTTTGACCCCCCACACAAAGGGCATAATTGTAATGCACTATGGAGGCGTACCGGCCCCATTAGCTGAACTCTCAGAGCTGTGTAAGCAGTATAGTATCTGGATGATAGAAGATAACTGTCATGCCGTACCTGCATATTATCAGGGGAAGTTGTGTGGCACCTTTGGAGAAATAAGTATTCTAAGCTTTCACGCTACAAAGCCTATAGCAGCTGGACAAGGAGGCGCACTACTCCTGCAAGATAAGGCCTTAGCGGACCGAGCTAGGCGCCTCAGAAAACATGGAATCTTACGATCCCCCAGTACCCCCTGGGAATACGAAGTAACAGAGGTAGGATGGAATTATTGCCTCTCAGACTTCCAAGCAGCAGTGGCCCTAGCACAGTTAGAGAAACTGGAGGAGAATTGGCAGCGTCGTAAAAAAATCGCTTATCTCTACAGAAGCCTGCTCTCCGAGCTACCTGAGATCCGGCTGTACCCCGTACAGGAACCCGAAAGTAGCGCTTGGCATCTATTTCCTGTCTTCTGGGAGGGAGAAGCTCTCCTACCACGAGAGCAAATCCTAAATAACCTTTACAAAAGAGGTTTCTCTCTCAATATTCACTACAAGCCCCTGCATCGTCACAAGGCTTATCGTACCTATGTAAGAGAAGGGCAAAAATTCCCTATCGCAGATCAAGCCTACCATAAAATTTTCACACTGCCCTTGTGGCCAGACATGTCTAATGCAGCTATTGAGGCTCTGGTAGAAGCTCTTACGAAGGAAATAAAGTTAGCCCGTACATACATCCCCTCAAGATAAGGATAGAGGAGCCATCTCCAGCCAATTTTCTCCTACCTTAATCTCCACTTCTATAGGTACTTGGTTAGGAAGCGGTAGAGCCTCCACCATCTCTTCTTGAATAATTCGGGCTATGCTCTCTATCTCAGATTCGGGTACTTCCCATAGAAGCTCGTCGTGTATTTGTAAGAGCAGAGGTATGTCAGGAAGCCGTTTGTGAAGTCTTATCATGGCTACCTTAATCATATCTGCAGCTGTGCCTTGAATGGGGGTATTGATAGCAAGCCTTTCTGCTTCTGCTCTTTGCACTTTATTGGAGGAGTTTATTTGCGGAATGTATCTACGGCGTCCTAAGAGGGTCTCTGCATAACCGCATTTCCGAACTTGCTCAATCTGTCTCTCAATGTAGGACTTGATAGCAGGATAACGCATAAAGTAGGTATCAATGAGTTTTTGGGCTTCTGTGCGAGATAGGCCACCGCCTAATCGCTGTACAAGCCCATGAGCTGTAATTCCATAGATTATACCGAAGTTCACTGTCTTAGCAATTCGGCGCTTTTCACTTTCGGATAAGGGAGATACCGGTCCAAAAAGATACTGTGCCGTACTGGTGTGAATATCTCGTCCCGCTTGAAAATCTGCTATCATATGCGGGTCCCCACTTAGCGCTGCGGCGATTCTTAGCTCTATTTGTGAATAGTCGGCTGACAAGAGCACCCAGCCCTCACGCGAAGCGACAAAAGCCTTGCGCAGACGCTTCCCCTCCTCCGTCCTTATAGGAATATTTTGCAGATTAGGGCTTTGAGAGCTCAAGCGCCCCGTTGCAGCTACCGCCTGATGAAAAGTAGTATGTACTCGTCCCGTCCTAGGATGAACACTTTGAAGCAGTCCCTCTACATAAGTATATCTCAGTTTATACAACTCTCGGTAGCGTAGAAGAACCTCTACCAGAGGATGCTGATCCACGAGTGCACTAAGTGCCTCTTCATCAGTAGCAGGCTGCCCTGTAGGAGTTTTCCTTTGTACAGGTAATCCTAACTTATTGAATAGCACCTCCGCTAACTGCTTAGGAGAATTGAGATTGAAGGACTCTCCACTTAGTTTGTGCGCCTCCTCTTCTAAATCCCTTAGCTTCGCTTCATATAGAAGATTGAGCTCTTTGAGATACCGCACATCTACTTTGACTCCCCTAATCTCCATAACTTCTTAAGTCCATGCTTTTCTAAGGCTTGGTGAAGGGGAATATACAGACGCAAGGCTAACTCTGCATCCTGACAAGCATAGGGGGCTAAACGCTCCAAAGGTACTTTTCGTATGTCCCGAGTTTTCAGACCTACAAAAAGCTCCTGATAAGAATGAAGTTTTTGAATCCCTAATTCCCTCTTAGCCACATCTTCAAGTCCGTGAGGTTTCTCTGGGTCTAATAAATAGTCTGCTAGCAGCGTATCAAAAAAGGGACCTTGACATACTACACCAAACTGTGCCAATACCACCCAGTCATACTTGAGATTGTGAGCTATCTTGAGAAAAGGTGCTTTAGCCCACTGCTGAAGTACTCCTTGCCATTCAGCCCATCGCTCAGAAGAAAGAGGACAAAACACCGCTTCACCTTCCTTGGCACAAAAAGCTATTCCTACCAGCTCAGCATACATGGGGTGTAGGTCGGTCGTCTCCGTATCAAAAGCAATAGCACTATTCGGTGGGAGAGTTTGAAAGTATCCACGAAGCTCATCAGGAGTATAGAGAATGTGATATGTAGTTGAGAGGGAAGATGTGACTGAAGGCTTGGATGGTAGGAAGTCTTTCCACAGAGCAAACAACCTCTCTTTGAGCTTACGAAACTCTAATTCATCTAAAAGAGGTAAAAGTTTATCCCAGTTAGGAGGAGATACTTTGAAGAGAGAAACAGAGAAGGGTTTATTCTCGGGTGAGGGGCGCCTCTTTTCTTCGGAAGAAGGAAGTAGGCAAGCTAAAGCGTAGGTAGCAAAAGCAGCTTCTTTGCCTAATTCAAGTTTTTGACGGACTGATTTTTCTATGAGAGGAAGATTTTTATATAGGTTCTCGAGGGAGCCATACTCAGCTAAAAGTCTCTTTGCCGTAGCTTCTCCGATTCCTCGCACCCCCGGGAGGTTATCACTATTATCTCCTACTAAGGCTAAGTAGTCAGGTATCTGATGCGGTGCTACACCGAAATAGCCCTTTACTCCTTCCGTATCTAATATCTGAGCAGGATTTTTACCCCTAGAGGGACGATAGAGATAAATTTTATCGGAGACCAGCTGGGCTAAGTCTTTATCCATAGAAACAAGCCATATTCTTTCTACCTCAGGAAGGGATGCAGCTTGCAGCGCCCAGTAGGCAAGAAGGTCGTCAGCTTCATAGCCTGACACCTCAGCCTGGTAAATAGAGAGAGCCTCACATAGGCGAGATATATAAGGGAGCCCCTCTCTAAGCTCCTCTGGAGGAGGAGTGCGTTGAGCTTTGTAGCTAGTGAGGCTTTCATGACGAAAGGTAGGTTCTGCGCTATCCCAGGCTACTGCCCAGTGAGAAGGTTTGAGCTCTTCAAAAAGTTCAATAAGTGTGCTAAGGAAGCCAAAAGGAGCGGCTGTATTGAGACCTGCACTATTTCGCAGCGGCTTATTACCAAATGCATAGTAGGCTCTATACACAAGCGCCATGCCATCAATCAGCACTACACGCATCTTTTCTAAAAATATAAATAAATAACAGAGGGGGAAGGCGCCTGCATTATCGCCTTCCCCTTCACTTCCTCGTAAGCTAATGTTGCTTATTAGAACTGATAGCCTAAACGAAGGGCGCCCACCGCTTGTATGTCAGTAGAACTTATGCGAGAACCGGCTCGTACTAATTTAAGTGTAACACCTCCTGAGCTCTGTTCAACCTTAACATCAGCATAGTTAGTATTCTGAAATAAAAAGCCCCATTCACCCCCTACGTACAGCTTTTCCGTAATGTACCAGTCAAACCCTGTGTAAAGCCCTACGCCTATAGTGGTGCCCTTTTGAAAGTTTGCATAACTTCCATCTATCACTAGCTTAGTGTTAGCTCTATAACTTACATCTCCACCACCTAAATAATCATTTATATCAACATTAGTAGCTTCCGTCCGTGCAGAGCCTATACCCACAAGGAAATAAGCACCTGCAAAAGTGGATAGCTTCTCGGCACCCCCAAAGTGAAACTCCGCCCCTGGGTAAATCTGGAAATTAGAGTACCTTCCCTTGAGCTCTGCTGTACCACCTGTCCCGTCAGGATTTTCATACGCTTTCCGTGTCTCTCCCCCAGAAGCAAACCCTAGCCCTAACCGCAAGGCGAGCCTATCTGCTAAAAAGTAACGGAAACGAGTGGTACCCTGGATCAGGTTAACATTGAAAATGCCACTAACTCCTGCTTCCGTAGTAACAGTGCCCGCAGAGGGCTTCTGCGCATAAAGGGCTACAGCAGATAGCCCATACAATCCAACCTTAACCCAGCTTTTCATGCCGGCGGCAAAGGTAGCGAAGCTCATCTAATTTCAGCTATTTCTCAGCATGAGCTTTCTGGAGAAAATGTGGATAGGACGGCCCACTGCCTACCATTCAAATGGAAAACTTCTCCCCCTGCTTGCTTAGATATAGGAGAGCTTGTACCTCTCCCCAAAAGGGCTACTCATCTCCTCTCAGCGCGCTTGCAAGTACTAATGCCAAAGAGATAATACAATCCACACCTTCCGAGGATCGCTGTCAAGGCCATCACTAGTCCCGCAACGATAAGCCACCACGCAGACTCATAGAATCCTAACCCTACTAAAAGCCCTCCTAAAATGGAACGAATAACCTTGTCTAAATTGCCTACGTTTTGTTCTAGCCTCATGCATGTATCAAACAAAAAAATATGCAGCTATGTGCTCAGCCTTGCATGAGAAAACGCGCCACTCAATAAATAAGGCTCAGGCCATAGATTTGCCAGGCATATGGCAATCTTCCCTCTATCCGCCTTCCTGATATGCAGTCTGCTCTGGGCTCAGGAACTCCTGCTTAGGCGTGCAGCTCGCATACAGAATATGCAAACTCCCCCGGAGGAAACCTCTTCGCCGCAGACTCTGTGGATTAGAGGCGTCGTGAAGGACACTCTATCCAAAGAACCGCTGGCGGGTGCTTACGTACGCGTACCCGGCACAGTGCTGGGAGCGAATACAGATGCAAATGGAGAATTTCGGATTCCCACTACCTTACGGGAGCCTATTACTATAGAAGTTTCATACATGGGCTATCAATCAAAAGTAGTAGCTCTTCAGCCAGGCCCTGAGGGCACACCACCAGCGGTCATCCTCCTAAATGAAGCCTCTATACTTACCCAAGAAGTGGTAATTTCCGCTTCCCGTGTAGAAGAAGAGTTTATTCGGTCCCCTGTTCAGATAGTCTCCCTACCGCGCTTAGCGATTCAGAGTAGTCCGGCGTTGTTCTCAGCACAAACGCTTTCTTTTTTTCCGGGGGTAGAGGTGGTCCATAGTAGCCTAACCTATCCTGTGATAAATGCTCGTGGCTTTGGCTTCACACAGAATGGACGGTTTATTCAACGAGTAGATGGAGTAGAGAGGTTATCTATTGCGCTTAGCTCCCCTGTATGGCTATTCACAGGTCCAGCTGATATAGATGTGGCTAATGCAGAGATCATAGCTGGGCCTGCCTCTTCTTTGTATGGACCTAATGCATTCAACGGTGCGATGCTGACCACCCTCAAAACTCCTTTTGAATACCCCGGGCTATCTGCCACAGCACGTATAGGAGCCAACTATATAGATACAGACCCAAAACCCCTATATGAGCTTCAAGCCAGGTATGCTTTCACATGGAGAAATCGCTTAGGCATTAAGTTGGTTTTACAGGGTTTCTCCGCTCGGGACTGGATACCCCATGATACTTCTGACCGTGGACGCTATGTAGGGGCACAAGAGCCCTTCAATCATCCAGGCTCCGGCAATCCCGGATACTTACCCGTGAATGGATATGGATATGATGCGCGAACTCTGATCTCAGGATTTCCTATGGCAAATGGGAGCATCTCACCAGCATTTTACCTTAGTCGGACGGGGTACATGGAAAAAGAATTAGTAAATCACAATACTTATACAGCAAAGTCACACATAGAGGCTACTTACCGCATCTCTGAACAGATACAAACTAAGGTAGGCTATCACTTTGCACAGGGGCAGACCTTCTTTCAAACACATTTACG
>JANXCJ010000036.1 GCA_025060275.1 Bacteroidia bacterium
AGAACTTGCAGAAGTAGCCGACAAGCTAGCGGAGACGGTAGAAACACTTAAGGATTCTTATAGAGCTGCGGAACGGCTTCAAGCCTCATTTCTGCCTCCTTTAGAGAAAATAGTTACGGGGGCAGCTCTTTACTACAGACCTCTTCAAGAAGTCGGAGGAGACTTCTATACTTTTACTCTTAATACTTTCTCTAAGCGCGCTTTATTTGCTGTGGGAGACTGCACGGGGCATGGTATCCCTGGCGCCATCTTAAGTGGGATTCTAGTTAGCAATCTTGTAACAATTTTCTCAAGTAATCCTGGCTTCCGCCCTCACACTATCCTTTCTAAAATTCTCTTTACGCTGAGGGACATTTTCTCCTCAGAAAACGGCACGAGATCCTTCGCAGGAGGAGAGGCGATTGTAGGGATTGCAGATTTTGAAGCGAATAAAGTATTTATTGCTTGTGCAAAGCGTCCTATATGGGTGTATTCCCCCGTAGAAGGCCTGAAAGAGTTTGACGGAGGAAAAGAGAGCATAAATGCACGCACTCCTCTTGACTACAACTTTCCACACTATGAGTTAGACTTGACAGAAGATTACACCCTTTATCTTTTCACCGATGGGATTACGGATGTGCTAAGCCCTGCAGGCAAACGAATAGGTAGAAAAGCTTTCCATGATTTTCTTATCTCTCACGATATAGTTCAGCTTCCCCCTGAAGAACAGAAGCAAAAGATAATTGATTGGTTAGAAAAATGGCGGGGGACTGCCCCCTTAAACGATGACATGACACTCATGATACTGCCCTTCAAAGTCCTCCGACTTTATGGGGAGCGGACTTTTAGTAAGCTTTACCCCTCCTAATCTGCTATCAATTCACATTTCCTCGGAGGTAGAGAAAACTTAAAACATAATCCATCCTACCTTTGCGGGGTGGAGTTTTATGCTCACACAGTTATCGGTTATCAGGGTGAAAAGCTTTACACAGCTTGGTATCCCCCTAAAAGCCATTCTAAAGGCGGCATAGTATGGGTACATGGTTATGCTGAGCATAGCGGGCGCTACATGGAGGTGGTAGCATATCTAATAGACAAGGGCTGGGGTAGTTTGATATGGGACCTAAGAGGACATGGACGCTCCACAGGTAAAAGGGGGTTTGTCACAGATATAGAGGAGTATCTTTACGACCTCACGGCAGTGTGGACCTACTGGCGTGAAAAGATAGCTAAGCCAGTAGTGCTTTTTGGACACTCTTTGGGAGGGCTTATTGTACTACGCTACAGGCAAAAGTACCAAGAGATATGGGAGCCCTTAGCTACCCTTGTGAGCGCTCCCCTTATCCAGCTGAAGCTAAAGATACCTCCATGGAAACAAGTATTGGGAAATCTTGCGGGTCGCTTCTTTCCCACGCTCACCCTACCCTCTGGGCTAAATCCTACCCAACTTACCCATGATCCCACAGAAGCTAAGGCTTATGCAACAGACCCATTAGTTTTTAGCACTGCTACGGCAGGCTGGTTTGCGGCTGTACAACGCGCTCAGAGAGAATTATGGCATGAGGTTCCCCGCTTCTCAAATGGCCGATACCTCTTTATCCTCCCAGAGGAAGACCCCATATGCGATAGCCAAGCTGCCCGTCAACTCTATCATCATCTCGGTACTTCCCAGAAAAGACTCATTTGTTATCCTGAGAGTTATCATGAGCCTCTTCATGAGACTTTTCGTGAGAAAGTTTTCCAAGACATAGCAGATTATTTAGCGACTTTATGAACTGGCTATATATTCGTTGGAATGTATCTCCAGAAATCTTGGAATTAGGTCCTCTTCATATAAGATGGTATGGACTATTGTTTGCTTCTGGGTTTCTGGTGGGCTTCTATATTATGCGATGGATATATAAAAAGGAAAAAAAGGCAGAACAAAGTTTAGATGCTCTTCTGTGGTATCTACTGGTCGGTACGATTGTGGGGGCTCGTTTAGGGCACTGCCTGTTTTATGAGCCTGCTTACTATTTAGCGAATCCTATAGAAATTTTGAAGATATGGGAGGGAGGGCTAGCCAGTCACGGTGGCACAATAGGAGTTTTCCTCGCTCTATATCTATATGCCAAGAACCACCCTGACCAACCCTTTGTATGGCTTACGGATAGACTCACCTTACCTACAGCCCTGACAGCTGCCCTTATCCGTATAGGCAATCTTTTCAATTCAGAAATATATGGAAAGATAACAGCTGTACCCTGGGCCTTTATATTTGAACGAGTGGACCCTCATCCACGCCACCCCACCCAACTATATGAAGCGATAGTATATGCAGTTTTATTTATACAGCTTTTGTATCTTTATCGCAAAGGCTGGTACGCTACCCAAGCCCATGGACGCCCATTAGGACTTTTCTTGACTTGGGTATTTGGCTGGCGCTGGGTGATTGAATGGTGGAAAGAACCCCAAGAAGCTTTCTCCCTTCCGCTTCCCCTCAATATGGGACAATTACTTAGCCTACCCTTCATCGTAGTAGGCCTCTACTTGCTATTTGCAAAAAACAAATAAATCTATATTTGGTATAAATGCGATGGATAAGTGTTCTGTCATTTTTACTATTAGAGGGGCAGTCGGTTCTACGCATAGGCGGGGATTTCCTACCACAAAAAGGGCTTCAGCGAGTAGATACCACATTCCGGCTTGTGAAAGCCCCTCTATACCTATGGGCAGAGGTGCGAGTCCTAAGGCCGTTAGAGTGGGATACCTTATGGGTAGTAATTCGGGATGCTACCAGTCTAAGTGGAGTGTATCCCCTATTCCGTTCACCAAATGACAAGCTCCTCTACAGAGGAAAGATAATCTTCAAGCAAGCGGGGATTTATGTACTGAGCGTAATTCCCCCTCGTCAACCTCGCCTTATTCTAACACGCCCTTCAAGACTCTACATTACTAGCCCACAATATCCTACAATAGCTGCTTTGAAGCAGCGTACTAGTAATATCACCTCAGCCACCACTGAAAACACCATCTTAGCAACGGAAATGGCTATGTTAGACACCATAGAAGTAGCTCCAGAGCCCCTCTTGACACCAGAAGGAGGTACTATGACAATAGAAGAGTCCCTCCTAATAGAAGACCCTGACTCGCTTTTAGAGATACCCGAAGAGATTCTCCCAGAAGAAGACATAGAAATGGAGGACTTTGAATTGGAAGAGGACTTATGATTCCCCCCCAAGAAGCTGCTAAGTTAGCTAACTTAGAACTTATTGCAAGAGAAATAGTAGAAGGCTTTTTAGTGGGATTACATCGTAGCCCCTATCAGGGATTCTCTGTAGAGTTCTCTGACTACCGCCCTTATCAGCCCGGAGAAGGATTAGCGAAAGTAGATTGGCGGGTATATGCACGCACAGAGCGATTATATGTGCGCCGTTATGAGGAAGAAACAAATCTGCAGGCATATCTCTTATTAGATACGAGTGGTTCTATGCGTTATCCGACTCATATGCCCTATACAAAGCTGGACTATGCGCTCTTTTTAGGGGCTGCATTAGCCTACTTGCTTATACGACAGAGAGATGCCGTGGGTATCTATCTTTTTGACGAAGATATTCATCTGAGCTTCCCTGCGCATACACGGCGCTCGTGGCTAAGGCGTCTCTTCCTTGCCATGGAACCTTTTCGGAGAGCCCCCGCTACCCCTCGTCTTACTTTCCTCCCTTCTACTCTCCATTCTGTTGCGGAGAAACTTAAGAGGCGTAGCTTAGTACTCTTGCTGAGCGATGGTTTCGTACCCCCCTCAGAACAATCTGCTTTTCAGCGCGCATTAGCTCGCCTTCGCCATGCAGGGCATGAAGTAATCTTCTTCCGCATATGGGAAGAAAGCACAGAAAGGAGGTTTGAGCTCCCCTTAGAGCCTCTGCGCCTAATAGACATAGAAACTAGTAGGCATGTTCGTATTCATCCTTTAGAGATACAGGCACTCTATCAGCAGTATTTCAATAACTGGGAAACAGCTCTTAGGCGCTTCTGTCAGCAAAACCGAATAGATTGGGTGGAGGTGGATATAAATCAGAGCTTTTTTGATCCCCTGAGAAAGTATTTACTCAAAAGACAGAGACTCCCATGAAGAGACTTTATGCAATTAGCCCAGCTAAGCTAAATATAGGATTACACATCATAGGAAGATGGCCTGAGGGGTATCATGTGTTAGAAACCCTTTTATATCCCTATCCAGCGTTATATGATGATTTAGAGATAAATGTTCTCCCAGGACGAGATAGGATAGAACTGCACCTCACGGGATTAGAGCTCCCCGAAGGAGAAGAGAATTACTTAGAGACTACTTATAAACTTTTACGAGAGACCCTTAAGGTACCTTTACCTGCCCTGCGGGTCAGACTTCACAAACGCATACCCGTCAGTGGGGGGTTAGGAGGAGGCTCTAGCAACAGTGGTACCCTTCTAAGGCTCATGGCCCAGCTATTAGACCCCCCTCCCCCCCTCTCTCTCCTTCATGAAGTAGGAGCACGTGTGGGTAGTGATGTGCCATTTTTTTTATATGACTCTCCTATGTTAGCAAAGGGAGTAGGCACTGAACTTACTCCCTACCCCCTTTCTTTGGAGAATTATGAGATTTTCTTAATGACGCCGCCTGTCCCCTGCTCCACTAAGCATGTTTACAGAGGACTAAAGCCTTCTCACTGGAGTAGAAAAAGTATTGAGCCTATCCTAAAAGCAGGCATTCACACCTGGCCAAGCAAACTTCATAACGATTTAGAGAATGTTTCCTTTCAGATTTACCCTACGCTGCTTCTCTATAAGAAAGCCCTCTATGAGGCGGGCGCCATATATGCAAGCATGAATGGAAGCGGGAGTAGCTTGTATGGGATTTTCCGTAAGAAATAGGAATAAAGATTATACCTTTGCAGCGCTATGAGCAGACACATGGGATGGATAGCTGCCCTTCTCGTTTTTGCGAGGATATGGGCACAAGAAGGCACACTGAAAGTAGGTGCCGTTTTACATCCGCAGAACACCTGGTTATTCAATCAAGACGACTCCGATGCGGGACCAATTTTAGATTATGAAGTTACGTGGGGATTCGCAGGGGGCTTGACAGTCAGCTACAATTTTACGGATTACTTAGGTGCAGGATTAGATATCCTCTACTCAAGTCAGGGACAGAAGTATAAAGGAACAGAGAATAATACGCAACTGACCGCTCAAACACGTCTAAATTATCTCAAGCTACCCATTCTTTTTAGGTTCAATTCTGACCCTAACTCACCTGTGCAATTTAACTTCTTCATAGGCCCTCAATTAAACTTCCTGCTGAGTTATACAGATAAGGCTGAATGGAAGTCAGGTGTAAGCACAATAGCTGGTGAAGCAAAAGGCAAGGAATTTGAATATACAATCCAGTTAGGAGGAGTAACCACAAGCGAAAAGGGGAAGTTAACGGATCTAGCTTATAGCTCTTTCCTATTTGGAGCCGCTGTAGGTTTAGGGGTAGGCTTCAAGCTCACAGATGAAGTCTCTCTAACCCTACATTTCCGAGGTGATTATGCCTTCGGTGATGCAGAAAATAAAGACTGCAAGATAGATCACAGTAGCCACGGAGGAGGCACAGAAAATTTTTGGGAAACAAAGCCTAAGTATGGTGGAAGCGTGATCCCAGCCGGCTATAAGCGCCCCCTTACAACTGCAGTAACAGGCGGCTTCATGCTGGGAGTTACATATAACCTCCCGCTGCAATAAAAAGAGACTTCCTCTCCCTTTCTTAGGTTTTTTTCGGAAAAAGCAGGGCGAGGCCTCTTTGGGTCTCGCCTCCATTTTTTCAGGATACTTCCTTACAAGAGAAGCAAGATATAAGGGCATATTTTTACTTTGCAATAAGGATGCCTAATCCAGCTCGCAAGCCTCTACCTCCGGGTGCCCAGACCCCCCAGAATATCTCCCCCCAGCAGGAACACAAAACTTGGCCCAAGCCTTCCTCTACATTACCTGAGAAAATTCGCCTAGTAAGATATGTAGCCCTTTCAGGTGTAGCCTCCAGGCGAGGAGCAGTGAAGCTTATCAAGAATGGATTAGTAACGGTGAATGGTATAGTCGTGCGAGAACCTTGGCTATATGTAGATACAGAAAAAGATATAGTTACTTTCAAAGATAAGCGAATATATCCCGAAAAGCCCGTTTATATTTTGCTCAACAAACCTAAAAATACAATATGTACTCTAAAGGACCCAGAAGGAAGAAGGACAGTATTAGAACTCCTACAGGGGGCTCCACCTGTGCGTCTTTATCCTATTGGACGTTTAGATAGAAATACAACCGGTATTCTCCTACTGACCAACGATGGAGAGTTAGCTCATAAGCTTCTCCACCCCCGTACAAAAGTCCCACGCACTTATCGTCTGAGTACTGTGAAACCTATGAACACAGAAGTGGTTGATAAACTCCTAAGAGGCATTCCTCTCGCAGACGGCGTGGCTCAAGCAGATGAAGCTTACTTAGAAGACTCTTATACGCTTGTGCTGACTATCCATTTAGGTCGCAAGCATATCGTACGGCGCATGATGGAACACTTAGGCTATCGCATAAAAAGCCTGGATAGAATCGCCTTCGGACCTATTACTCGGAAAGGCGTACCGAGGGGAAAGTGGCGCTTCTTGACTCCTCAAGAAATCGGCTGGCTAAAAATGCTTACCAGCTCAAAAAAATCACATAAAAATGCCGATACGGATCAAGGATACACGAGATGAGGTAAGAAAACCGGAACGACGTGCTATATTAGAGACGTTCTATTTTATCACGCAGCAGCCCCAGGTCATTCATCTCCATACAGAAGAGTTCAGTGCGGTGTGCCCCGGCACGGGCTTACCTGACATAGGTAAGCTGGATATTTGGTATATTCCTTCAGACCGATGCATAGAGCTCAAGTCTCTTAAACTTTACTTATTTAGTTATAGAAATGAGGAGATTTTCCAAGAGCCTGTAGCAGATTTGATATTTGAAGATTTATGGGCTGTTCTCAATCCACGATATCTCCGCCTCTCTCTTCAGTACAATGTAAGGGGGGGCATCCTCACGACGGTTCACCTGGCTAAGGGCAACTTAGACACCTTTCCACAAGAGATACGCCAGCTTTTAGACAAACCTTGACCTAAAAGGCTTAGCTTGCGAGGCGACGGGGAGATTCGAACTCCCGTAGAGGGTTTTGCAGACCCGTGCCTAACCGCTCGGCCACGTCGCCAACTTCTGCAAATATACTATTCTCTGTAAGAAAGTAGCTTTAAGGGATCCAGGGGAATACCCCCAAGCCACGTCTCTACGTGTAAGTGAGGTCCGGAAGCTGCCATGCCTAATCCCCCTGCTAAGGTAATGACATCTCCTACCTTTACTTTTTCCCCTACTCGGCGCAAGAGACGACTGTTATGCTTATAGATTGAAATCAAGCCATTTGGATGCTGGATGGCTATCACATACCCTGTCTGATACGAATACTCGGCAAAAATCACAGTTCCTTCGGCAATCGCTAATACAGGGTCGCCAGGGGCGCAGGTAATATCTATTCCCCAGTGCTCTTTAGCAGGCTCCATCGGACGCGAGACGCGCCCATCTGTAGGTAGAATATATTGACCCGATTGAAGGGTGGGAAAGAGAGGGAATCCTTGGCTCGGCTCACTGCGCATTACACCCTGCAGCTTGCGCAGCTCTTCCACTAAAGCAAGGTGTTGAGAGACCTTCTGCTCAAGGAGACGTACCCTCTCTAAAAGCGTAGCATATAAATACCGAAAACGGCTCGTAGGATAACCCGGCACTGTATAGCGCAGCGGCGTAAAAGCAAAAATCAGCCAAACCAACCCCCCTAAAACTAAAAGAAACCCAAGCCAGCCCCACCCTGCTAACCGCAGTTGAAATTGAAAAGTGCCTCTCTCCTGAATAAATAATAAACGATACTCTTGGACTAATAAAAGATAAAGCCGCCTCAAAAGAGACTTCATAAAAGCAAAGTAAAAGCAAGACTTGCTTCTAATTTATGTGAGGGTTTTACTTTTATAGGAGTATGCCCTTAGGCCTTCGGATAGTAATGGGTGGAATAGGGCTTCTTTTCATTAGTATTGCCCTTATAGCGGGCACAGATATATGGGTAGTGCAATACACTCACCCCATCCCCGCTTATCTGTACAAAGCATCTAATGCACAGCCTGCTCCAAAGAAAGATACGCTTATAGTTATGACTTGGAATATAAAGTTCGGAGGCGCAAGGATAGATTTCTTTTTTGACTGCTATGGAGACCGTGTGCATATGACCCGAGAGGAGGTGGAAAAAAACCTCGCAGGCATTCTAAGGAAAATCAAACAAGTGCAGCCAGATATCCTTCTTTTGCAGGAAGTAGATATCAATTCCAAGCGCTCTGCCTACATAGATATGGTAGCCTACTTTGCAGAAAGGGCAGGGCTTCCTTACGCTGCTTACGCAAGCCAGTGGCATGTAAAATATTTACCTAAAAAGGGACTGGGACCTATCAACTCAGGGAATGCTATCTTCTCTCGCTGGCCTATAGACACAGCCTTTAGAGTCCCTTTACCCCTCGTGGGAGCGTATCCCTGGTGGTATCGTTTTTTCTATCTGAGAAGGAATCTCTTAGTTGCTCGGATTCTCCTACCCAATAAACCCAATTTCTGGGTGATTAACACACATTTGGAAGCCTATGTACCTTATCCTGACAGCACTCGTTATTTTCAGATACGAATTCTGGAAAGGTGGCTAGACAGCCTATCCCAAAAAGGAACTTCCTGGATAGCAGGGGGAGATTTGAATACTGTGCCCCCTGGAACTAAAAAATTGAAGGACTTTGACGATAATGCCTGTAAAACTATAGACCCCAACTTTGTAGCAGATGATTATACGCGAGAAGTAAATTGGCTTCTCCCCCTCTATCAAAAGTACAAAGAAGTTATCCCCTTAGAGGTCTATCAGGCTAAGGAGGAAGATTTTTACTCTCATACCGTAAATAAACAAGGATGGTGGAATCGCCGCTTGGATTATCTTTTCACTAATCTCTCTTGGCTAGACGGAAGCGTACATCAAGATAGCACTAAAGGAGGCATGGAAACTTTCTCTCTTTCTGACCATGCTCCAGTAGTGGGACGCCTCTTAGCAAACTGAGATGCAGCTTGGAAAATAGTCGTATCACATTCAGGCTTTTGAGAATTCCTTCTCAATACGAGAAAGAGATTTGCGAAAAGGCAGCCAGAGTGGGAGTTCCACTGGCAAAGGCGCTGCCCAGCGTTCCAATCTCCATGCCCACAGGGCAATAGCACGCGGGTCAGGCGAAGGAGGCGGATAACCATATTTTACATCCCCTACTATGGGGCTACCTAATTCTGCCAGCTGCGCACGAATCTGGTGAAAGCGACCCGTCTGCGGCTCTACATATAAGAGGCTCATGTTATCTTGCCCACAGAGTGTCTGATAGCGAAGCACCGCTAAGGCACTTCCTGCGGAGGGCTTATAGAGAATTTTAGCACGGTGTCTACAGCTATCTTTCTGAATGTAATGCCGCAGCTCCCCAAAAGAGGGATAGATAGGAGGGGTGGTAATAGCCAAGTAAGCTTTGTATACTCTGCCTTTCTTGAATTTTTCTACCCAATTTGCTGCACTTTTAGGGTTGCGAGCAAGGAGCAGAAGCCCTCCCACGGGACGGTCAATCCGATGTACAAGGTGGAGCCTTTGCTTTAGCTCTTTTTCTGCCCAGGTAAGCGCATCCATGTCTTTTGTCTCATCCCGTTGAGAAGGTACGCCAGGCGGCTTATATAAAATCACCTCATCAGGCGTGACCTCTATGAGCTGAGGAGTTTCCACCTTTACAGATTTTTTCTCTCAGCAAAAGTAATCCATCTATGAGGGCTTCTGGTCGGGGGGGGCAACCCGGCACATACACATCTACTGGTATGATTTTATCTACTCCCTTTACTACGTGATAGCCGTAGTGCCAGTAAGGCCCCCCAGCCGTAGCACATGACCCCATTGAAATCACATATTTAGGAGCGGGCATCTGATCGTAGAGCCGTTTTATGCGCTCTGCCATCTTGGCCGTAACTGTCCCGGCTACTATCATAAGGTCTGCTTGTCTGGGCGTAGCCCTTGGGAAAATACCATATCGCTCTAAATCAAAATGACTTGCAAAGGTTCCCATCATCTCTATCGCACAGCATGCTAAACCGAAGGTGAGAGGCCATATAGAGCGGCTCTCCGCCCACTTTAGAGCTTCCTCCAATCGCCAGAGTATAATATCTCCTCTCCCATCCTTAGGCACAATCTAATAAACAAAAATACTCAGCTTACGAGAGGATTTCTATATTTGCCACATGCCCACCTACGCTCAAAGTCTGGAGTTAGGTAGCCCTATGCCTTCGTTTGAACTCCTAAGCGTTTGTAAGGAGCCCGTGAATAGCCGAAATTTGATGGGATCGCCTGTAGTAATAGTCTTCACATGCGGGCACTGCCCGTATGTTCAAGCCATAGAGGAGAGAATGTTAGCCCTAAGCCGAGCCTTCATTCCTAAAGGCATCCAGTGGATAGGGATAGCTTCTAATGATCCTTCTCTTCATCCCGAAGAGGACTCACCAGAAGCCCTTTGTCGGCGAACAAAAGAAAAAGACTATCCTTTTCCTATTCTCTTTGATGAGACACAAAGTGTAGCAAAAAGTTTTGGGGCAGTCTGTACGCCTGAGTTTTTTGTCTATGATGCGAATCATCGCTTGTACTACCATGGCAGGCTCGATGATAACTGGAAAGACCCCCTTCGAGTTAGCCGAGAAGAACTCAAGGAAGCGTTAGAAGCGCTCTTAGCAGGAAAGCCTGCACCTTTACCTCAGTACCCTGCAATGGGCTGCTCTATAAAATGGAAATCCTGAGCCTTTTTCAGCATGTTTTACAAACTCATAGTGGGAATAAGCTTCTTCTGGGCGCAGAGCGTATTTGTAGGACGAGCCATTGGAACCACAGGCGAACTTATCGGAAAGGATAGCGTATTTTCTTCAGTAGGGGAAATAGTAATTCAGTTCAAGCTGCCAAGAGGTTGGGAGAAAGACACTTTCATAGCCCTGATACACAATCCCCTGGGCATAGTAGCCCGTAAAAAGCTCGTTTCCTCTGCCAGTCATCCTCTCTATGCTTACGGACGCGTGAGCCTTCAAAGGGCTGGGCTTTACTTACTCACTATCCACCATCCTCGCACTGGCGCTCGCGTGTGGGGTAAGCAGCGTTTTTACCTCCTTTCTCCTCCCTACAATACCCTACCCCTCGTGCGTGCATATCATAATGCTCTACTCAAACATGCTCCCACCCCCTTCTCCTCAGACCCTTCATTAGAGGAGGAGATAGAAGCCCTTCACACCCCTCTACCTCAAGCAGAACCTATATCTGTTTCACTCAGTGAGGAAGACTTGACCCTTCCTGAGGAGCTTAGCGAACCCCTGTTTCTACAAGAAAAAAGCGAGGAAGAAAACGACATAGACTCATTAGGGTTAGACGACTAAGAAGCGCGGACCATACTTATCCGCTAGGAACTTTGCCCGCTCCCGGAAAGTTTTCTCCCCTGTCCATTCTATAAAATGAAATACGCCTCCTGTAAATGGAGCAAAACCCCAGCCCAGAATAGAGCCCACATTGCCATCAGTTTTTGACTGGAGGATTCCTTCCTGATAGATGCGAAGGGATTCCGCCACCTGGACATAAAGGAAACGATCTATTAGCTCACTGTACTCACTGGTAGGGACAGTCCTAGAGGGAAAATACTCCTTCAAGCGAGGCCAAAGATATTTTCTCTGCCCTTGAGATGGATATTCGTAAAAACCTGCTTGGGCTTTTTTACCAGGACGCCCTAATTCCTCTACAAAGAGCTTCCCTATATAAGAGACCGGGTCATCAGAGAGAGAAACACCCAAATCTGCCTCTGTCTGACGCAGGATGTCGTACATGAGTGAGATACTGACTTCATCTGCGAGCGCCAGTGGTCCTACAGGCATGCCCGCCTGCCGAGCTAAATTTTCTATCAAGGCTGCAGGGACACCTTCCATCAGCATCCTGAAGCCTTCCCTCACATACGTACCAAATACCCGAGAAGTGAAAAATCCTCTGCTATCCCGCACTACAATCGGTACCTTGCCTATTTTCTTCGCAAAATCTAATGACCATGCTAGCGTGTGCGGCGAAGTATCCTTACCCATGATAATTTCCAGTAAAGGCATCCGTTCTGCAGGAGAAAAGAAATGTAATCCAATAAACCGTGGAGCGATACCCGTAGACTCTGCTAAACTTGAAATTGGCAAAGTGGAAGTATTAGAGGCTAAAATTCCTTCAGGATGGATGAAAGGAATTACTTCCTGATACACACTAGCTTTGAGATGGCGGTCCTCAAATACAGCCTCTATCACTAAATCAGCTCCTGAAAGGTCTTCGTATTTCAACGTATAGTGTAGATTAGAGAGTTGCTGATGTGCCTGCTGGGGAGAGAGGCGCTGGCGCTGTAGCGCCTTTTCAACTAAGTCGTGGGAAAATCTGCGAGCCTGCTCTAAGACAGTTTCACTTATATCTTTTACCCATGTTTCATACCCAGCCGCTGCACATACATAAGCAATGGCACGTCCCATCATACCACCTCCGAGGATAGCCACTTTACTTATAGCAGCAGGCGCAATATCAGCAGGTCTGTGAGGAAGCTCTAAGAGCTTATTGCGTCCTATGAAAAGTGTATTTACCATCGCCCTCGCTGTGCGGGAAGAAAGCGTCTTTGCGAAATAGCGACTTTCTATGCGCAGCCCCTCTAAAAAGGGTACTTGTAGCCCCTCATACACAGCACAAAGGCAGTGATAAGCCCCCGGGTAATTCCCATAAGTTTTCTCTCGCAGACGGGCAATTGTGACTGAGAAAATTTGCCTTCCTGCCTGACTATGCACTTCTCCACCAGGGAGAGAGTAGTCGGGTTCTAGCCAGGGATTTGATCCACGGGGTTTGCTATGGAGCCATCTCAGAGAGGCTTCTATAAGTTCATCACTTTTTTCCACAAGCACTTCTACTAACCCCAACTTGTGAGCCTCCCAAGGATTGAGACGACGCCCTTCCAGAAGGAGTTCCAAAGCAGGCATGATCCCTATTTTACGAGGTAGCCTCTGCGTACCTCCACCACCCGGCATAAGCCCAAGCGTAGTCTCTGGGAGCCCTATTTCTATTTGCGGGGCGGCTACTGCTACTCTATAATGACATGCTAAAGCCAACTCATAACCCCCTCCCAGCGCTGAACCGTTGATAGCAGCTACTGCAGGCTTTCCCCCACTCTCTAGCCGAAGAAAAACCTTCTGTACCTGCCAGCTCGCCTCGTAAATCTGCCTCTCATCCGCACTCTCCATAAGCTGCTGTAAAGTTTGAATATCCGCCCCGGCAAGAAACTCTTTGTTACGGGAGCTAATGACAATACCCTTGACAGTATCGTCCGTAAGAAGCGCTTCTAATGCTTCGTGAAAAGAACCTACACTTTCTGGATTTAGGACATTCACACGCGGCATTTTCCAGAAAAGAAGGGCATATTCACCCTCCTTTATCAACTCTATCATAAACTCACAAAAGTAAAGGAAACCCCCACACCCCTGCCCTATTAGTTACAATACCAAACTCAAGCTCGTCTGAACGCCCCAATAAGTAGGTATTAAGTAATATCTTCTTTCAGAGACTCTTACTTCTCCATCACTCTCTACTTCACGAACAATAAGCTTAGTAGGCATTCCCCATAGCATAGGAAAGTATCCCCCTATACTTAGAGATGGAGACCACCGCCTCAAAATCGGCAGATCATAATGTACTCTACCGCTTATGCCTACGCCTAAAAAGGTGTTCATATGCAAACGGATACTGATTTCACTCCCATCAGAAAGCCGCCCCTCATAAGTAGGATAACTTAGACTCATAATATGAAGGTCTACGGGGAGAATCACTTGCCATCTACTTCTAAACCATCTTATGGCTGTGCCTATCCCTGCCACCATAGAGTGAGGGCTCCCTCCCTTCAAAGAACTTAGCGCTGGCGCGCCAGCTAAAGTAGATAGCCTCTCCAAAAATACCCCTCTACGAAGTTGCCACCATATAACCTTCCCAAAGAAGAACCATCCCCAATGTCTTCCTGACTTGTAGTAGCTCTTGGATACATGAAAGGCTGGAGCAGGCATAGCGTAACCCGCATTAGGAAAGCTTCCTTGATGATTTCCCCATCGCTGAGTAGGAAAGACAGCCTCTGCTCCCACAAGAAAAGGATTATACTTTACCTGTGCCCACATCCAGCTTAGGAGGGGTGCCAGTACAGTTCGGCTTCCCATATTGAAGTTTGCTTTATAAGAATCCGACCTTCATGTATCCAGGCTAAAAGAAATAAAAAAGCTATAGCTCTATAAAGGGGGTGGGGAAAAAGACTCTCCCAGAGGCGCTGCAGGGACCAGGTTTGAGAAGATGTGAATAGGGCATGGAGCTCACTCTGTACCTGCTCAGGTGAGAAAGGTAGAGGCGTAGGCGCATAAGCTTGCCAAGAGCAATACTCTTTGAGAATCCGCATGTAGGCTTGGAAAAGCCTCATAGGCGTTATACTCTCAATTGCAGGCGAGGCTTTTTCCTCTTCCCTCCCAGGAAGACGAGCCCATCTGAACTTTTGCAGTGTAATCCTCCTCTCCCACTCCTGCAAGAGCATAGGAGAAAGGCGAGAGACCCCATTCTCTTTCACCCAAGCACCTTCAGAAGGCAAACGCTCGGCTTTATCTGTAGGAGGTACAGGAAGAAGGGCAAAAACCTTTAGGCGCAGAAGGCGGGAAATCAGCACAAGTGTTTCTATTCCCTCCTCTAAAGGAAGGGTAGGAAGAAATGCAACAATAGCTTCCACAACTTTGTAAATAGAAACATCGCTCCATCGTAGGTACTCCCGCTGCGCAAAGAAGGGAAGAAGCTCTAAAGGACCCTCATAAAAA
>JANXCJ010000037.1 GCA_025060275.1 Bacteroidia bacterium
CCGCCCCCCCCCCCCCCCCCCCCCCCCCCCGCCCCCCCCCCCCCCGCGCCCGCCCGCCGGGGTTCCTCCGGACGCGGTACAGAGAGGGGGGGTATTTGTGTGGTCGTCATTGAGAGTGGTATCAGAGGCTGTTAGATTAATAAGGTGGAGGCGAGTATCATACTCGGTGTCAAATGAGCAGGTAGTAATAAAGAGGGAGTCTAAGCAAAATGGCAGGATAAGCCGGTAAAATAAATCTCGTGCGGCGCTGCCCCCTGAGGCGTTTTGGTATTCATTAGATATGCCGAGAGCGTTAGTGTTGGAATGGAATTCTGCGAACCATATGCTATCCGTACCTTGTACGAGGGTGAGAGGTATAGCGGTTGAGGGACGATTTCCTTCTGCATCTTGTATAGTAAGGGTGATAGTATTAGAAGTAGCAGGGGGGAGATTGCAGCCCGGATAGGGTTTTACCAACAGTCGCAGTTCGTACTGCCCAATTACAGAAGCAGTTCGGGGTACGTCTATAGTGTGGGGAAAAGTAGGATTTGTAGCTATTGTAGTCCAGTTTCCCGTATTAGCGGGTGAGATTTGGAGAAGCACCTCTCCATTAGAAGGAGGAGGGTCAGAAGAGCTCAACGCGATCTCGTAGCTGCCTCCAATCAGGATGGGGTTGGCGCAGGCTGCACACATGATAGTTCCTCCTATGGGTGCATGAGGAGTTATAAAATTCAGGATAGTATTCGTTGTAATCGTGGTAGTTCCGCAAGCGAGATTCCAAGATGGTGGGGGTATGTTTGCTATGATCTGAATAGGTATACTTGAGCCTACTGAATAGGCGCTCAAGTCTACTGTACAAGAGGGACCCGAGCAGGCATTAATGGGATTGCCATCCATTATCCACTGAAAAGAGGTGCCTGGAGGAAATTCAGAGGCATTTGAGAGGTATAAGGGCACGGAAGTGCCAGGACATGCTATTGTATTGGCAAGTATAGGCTTTTTCCCTTTATATCCTGTGATTGACAGTTCAAAAGGTCCTTCGCTGAAATCAGCGAAGCCCTCTATGACGATATAAAGCTGGTCTCCTTGGAGAAGGCGCAGTGTGTCTCGCTGGAGTCTAAAGATTTCGTAACCGAGAGTCTGCCAGTTTACAGGTCCTAGGGGAGAAGAAAATAAATCACTAATACCTATGATAGTAGAGAGCCATGCAGGAGGTAAGTTATTATGGGTACAACTAAATGATGGACCATGGTCATCATTTACGATAGTGTCCTGGGTAGTGCTATTGATGAGGTGTATGCGAGTGTCATAATTGGTGTTATTTGAGCAAGTAGTCAGCTTAATAGAATCTAAGCATGTGGGCAGAGTGATGACGAAAAACATATCCTTAGCAAAAGTAGCCAGTTGAGCGCCGCTGTTGGGATTGAAGTCGTCTGTAATTCCCGGTTCAGATGTATTTCCTGTGATTATAGCTGTCCACGTGCCATCTCCATTATCGGTGAGGTTTATGGGTATAGCCTCTGCGGCTGTATTACCAGGTTGTGCCCAAAGGGCCCCTCCGATGAGGCCCCATAATATGGGCCTCCAGAAAGTAAAACTACGGTGCATTCTACAAAAATAATTAGGATAGGGCATTTTCTCCTCTCATTAGTCCTCGTAGGCTCTGGAAATGTTTTTCCCCTCATAGTAGTGCATGAAGGCGCGATTGACTTGGATATAGCCACCTGGGGTGGGGTAGTTTCCTGTAAAGTACCAGTCTCCTCTGTGATTAGGTAGGGCCTTGGCTAAGTTTTCCACAGGCTGGAAAATGATGGTTAGAGGGCAATCTAGTTCTGGGGGCTTTACCATTTCAGCTATTTTGGCTGCAATTTGTGCTTCTGTGAAGGGGGCATAAATGGCTTTTACGTAGTTGTTTCGGGCAAAGTCTTCTGTTCCGTAAGCTCTCTGGCAGAGCGCGTAGGTGTGATGAAGCACCTCTTCAAGATGGTACTCTTTTAGTAAGGATACGGCAGCTTGAAAAGCAATAAGGTCTCCTAGGGAAGCCATGTCTATGCCATAGAAGTCAGGATAGCGTATTTGAGGGGCAGAGGAAGCTATGATGAGATGGGCGGGTTTGAGGCGTGCAAGAGTGCGAAGGAGCGTTTGCCTGAGGGTAGTCCCCCTTACAATGGAGTCGTCTAAACACACAAGCACATCTTCATGGGGCTTCAGCACATCGTAGATTATATCATATACATACTTTGACATCTCACTACGGAGCTCAGGGGCTGCGATAAAGGTACGGCTCTGCGTGTCTTTCCATACAAGGTATTCTGCGCGAATGCGCTGCTGAAGGACCTTGCGCAGGTCGTCTTCGTTGAGGTTTTTTTGTTGGATTTGCCTGTACTGTCGTAAGATGAGAATATTCTCCAATTCCTTCAAGAGTCCCCAGAAGGCCGCTTGTGAGGTATTGGGGATGTAGGTAAAAATGACGTTATCAAAGCGATATTCAAGTATTCGGGCAATCTCCTGCGCCAAAAGGGCTCCTAATGTCTTCCTTTCAGCATAAATATGAGGGGAATTCCCTCGTGAAAAATAAATGCGTTCAAAGGCGCACCGAAGGGGACGGGGAGCTGGTTCGGTAAAAGGAGCTACCTGCCACTCTCCTTGGGGAGAGACTACTAAGGCATTTCCCGGGGGAATCTCTTTGACTTGCGAAGGAGGGACGCCAAATACATTCTGAAGAGCGGCTGCCTCAGAGGCCACAGCTAAAACCTCGGGTGTAGCTAAGTAATACGCTGGACGAATTCCTAAGGGGTCTCGCATTACGAAGCCCCATCCATTCCCGATAAATCCTGCAATAACGTATCCTCCATCCCAGCGTCTCGCGCAGCGTCCTAACCACTCTAAAATCGGAAATCGCTGAGCTATGTACTGGTTAGCCTCAACTTTACTCAGTCCTTGGGATTTTGCTGGTATGTAAAGGTTCTCCACATATTCATCCAAGAAATGTCCCATTCTTTCCAGTATGGTGTAGGTATCGCTACGGAAAAAGGGATGCTGTCCCATTTCTACAAGTCTTTCAAAAAGCTCCTGGGCATTTGTTAGGTTGAAGTTGCCTGCAATAGCTAAGGAGCGGGAGGGCCAGCTACGCTGCCGAATTACAGGATGGGTCTCCTCTAAAGTGTAGCCACCGAAGGTACCATACCTAAGATGAGCTATGTATCCTTCCCCTACATAAGGAAAGTCATAGGGGGACTTATTTTCTCGTTGATGTTTCTCCCACTCTGCCCATACTTCTTCTATTAGGAATTTCCAAGGGGGGCTAGGAGTTATGAGGCGCTTCTGGTAAAAATAGGGTGTTCCTAAAGCTGCCCATCCCTTGTAGGTAAGGAGGCCTGCGCCATCTTGTCCCCGATTGCGTTGCTTTTGAAGTAGAAGGGATACCTGACGCAGTCCCCACACAGGTGAGGGGTAAGTTTCTAACGGCTTCAAAAGCCTTACCCATACCACGCCGCACATATTTCACAAAAGTATAGGCTAGGGAGAGCATCCTACCTCTGCAAATTTCTTTAGTAGCTCTTGCGAGAGCCTGCGACGGTCAAAGAATTTTTCGGCAGCCTTGCGTGCATGGCAGGTTGCTCTTTCCCAAATATCTCTATGCCAGTAGTAGTACTCAATATACTCTGCAAATTCCTTCGGTGTGAGCGCGCTAAATCCGCAGTGATATTCCTCCAAAAACTCTGCCTGCCAACCTCTGTAATTTATGCCTACTACTAACCCATTTGCGAGGTAATCGTAAAACTTGTTTGCGCTATTAGAAGCTAAGATAGGAAGAGGCAGGACGGTAGAGACACCTACGTGGGCTTCTGAAAGCCAGTAGGGCACTTCTTCTACGGGAACAGGGGGAAAGACTTTTACCTGAGGGAGTCTTTGTGCCTTTTGCTCTATAAGTGGGCGTTCCTTTCCGTCTCCGACAAGCCAGAATTCTATGCTCCTATAAAGCTTCAGTACCTCAGCCACTGCTAATAAGAAATCTAAATGATTTACCTTCCCGAATGTACCTGCGTATATCACTCTGAAAGGCAGGAAAGAGGGATAGCGCCTCCTTCTAAATACCTCTGGACGAGTGCCATTATAGCTGAGAACTATCTGAGGAAGGGGGAATAGTTTTACTATATCGGGCGACAATCCTATCACTAAAGCTGCCTTCTTATAACTCCATATGCTTAGCTTATAAAGAGGTATCTTTAGGAATGAAGGTATAAACCCCATAGCCTGGGGGACTTGGGGCCATGCATCATACATTTCCAGTATAAAGGGTTTGCCCGTCAGGACATTTCTCATAGCTGCAAGAAAGGGAAGAAAAGGAGGCGGTAAAGTAGCCACGAGGAGAAAGGGAAGTCTCCGCAGACGAAAAAGTATATATGCACTCCAAAAAGTAAAGTGAAAGAAACTCAGTAACCGTTGCAGGGACTTTTGCTTCTGGTGGTAGGGGTTAGCCAGGAATATGATAGGTATACCTTCTCTCGTGCGGAAGCAGCGGCGCTTGCCAAGTAACGCTATGAGGCTGGGGGGGAAGTAAGTACCTCCTGCTATTATCCATACTTCGTGTCCCTTCTGGGTCCAATACCGAGCGAAGTCATAACTGCGTCTGTTCCCCCATCCACCTGGAGGGGTGAAAAAATACTGCCAGTATATGATCCTCACACAGCTTGACGAACCCTAAATAGTCGGAGACTTATGCCCATGTAAGGGGCATGAACTAACCCTATCAGGGTACCCAAAACGAAAATAAGGCCTATATTTCCCCATACACTTTGCTTATCATTCATTAGAAAGAGAGGGGAGAGTACAAGTAGCATTTGTATAGCCCCTAATACGACTGCAATTCTCTGGATAGGCCAACCTCGCTGGGCTAGACGATGAGTAAGATGATCTGTGCCTCCTTGGAGAGGGCTATTCCCTCTGCTGAGCCGAGAAAGGATTACCCAGAAAGTATCGCCTGCAAAGAGAGAAAATATGGCTACTAAGCTTAATAAGTTTAGCCAAGCAGGTGTCATATTGCGCGCTTCCCACACTTGTGTGCCCCAGTATGCTAAGGTGAAACCCAGAAATTGACTCCCATTATCTCCCATGTAGAGGTGAGAGGGGTACCAGTTCCGAGCAAGAAAAGCTAAGATGCCTACTGCTAATCCCACATATAAAGTTTTGTTCTGGGGTATTAGCCAGAAAGAGCTGAAGAGGATTACAGCTGCTAAGGTACCTGCAATTCCATCCATGTTATCCATCATATTGAAAGCATTCATCACAGCTACATACCAGAAAAGTGTCAGACCGATGGAGAGTAGGGGGTAGCCTTCTATTTCTAGAGAGGGAGCCCCTAAAAGGAGGCTAATAGCAGCGGCGCTAAGTTGCCCTAAGAGCTTGGTATATGGGACAGAGACAAAGGCATCATCTGCTAAACCTGTCATGAAGGAGATAGTGGCACCTGCCAAGAAAGCCCGAGAGATTTCTAAACCTTCTGGGCGCCAGGCCGCAAGTCCTAATGCTAAGCCATACAGTCCAATCCCACCGATAATGGGTTTCTTGCGGCTATCCCATCGGCGCTGATTGGGTATGCCTTGGCTGAGAGCTCCCAAGCGGCGAGCAAACCGAAGGAAGATTTCGTTCCACACCCATACAGAGAGGAAAGAGAGAAGTAGGGTAATCGCAAGGTCCATATGAGAGATGTAGCATTACTTTGCACGCTCCTCAAAGATACTAAATTGTACCTTTGTGAAATGCTAAAAAAATCCCCACTCTATGCTCTCCATCAACAGATAGGTGCCCACTTCACGGCTTTTGGGGGCTGGGAAATGCCGCTCCGCTATGTAGGAGAAATTGCTGAGCATCAGGCAGTTAGACAGCGAGTAGGGCTCTTTGACCTATCTCATATGGGGGAAATCTTGGTAAGAGGACCAGAAGCATTTAATTTTCTTCAATACATGCTCTCTAATGATCTAAGAAAAGTTCAAGTAGGAAGAGCGCAATATACTTTTCTCCTAAATGTATCGGGAGGAGTGATAGATGATCTCATCGTCTATCAGCTAGAGCCTGAACTTTTTCTCTTGGTTGTAAATGCTGCTAATACTTCTAAAGTTGTAGAATGGCTCCAGGAACATTTGCCGTCCGAAGGGGTGAGTTTAGAGGATATTAGTGAGGAGACAGTTCTTCTTGCGCTCTCGGGTCCTCTTAGTACTGAGGTACTATCTAGCTTTGTGAAGGAGGTTAGATTAGGTGAGTTGCCATATTATGCCTTTACGAGGGGAAAGGTAGGGGAAATCCCTGATGTGCTAATCGCCACTACGGGTTATACGGGTGAGTGGACTTATGAACTTTTTGTTCGGCTTGATTGGGGGGAAAAATTGTGGCAGATGCTATTAGAGTGGGGTGGAGGAAGGGCTGTTCAGCCAGCAGGCTTGGGCGCGCGCAATACCTTGCGTTTAGAGATGGGTTATCTCCTATGTGGTGTGGATATGGATGAGACAATATCGCCATTGGAAGCTGGAGCGGCGTGGGCAGTCAAGCTGGATAAGGGAGATTTCATAGGTAGGTCAGCCCTTCAAAGACAGAAGGCAAAGGGGCTTGAGCGTCGTTTAGTAGGACTTCTTAGTGAGTCTTCTCGTGTTATTCCTCGCAATGGGATGCCGCTGCTAAATGAAGGAGGAGAAGTAGTGGGGCGAATTACTTCTGGCTCTCTCTCTCCTTCCTTGCAAAGGGGGGTGGCGCTGGGTTACCTTCCACCCTCCTATTCGTATGGGGATAAGGTGTATATCTCCCTCCGAGGTCAGTTAGTGCCCCTCAAGATTACCTCTACTCCGTTTGTTACTGAAACTTCCCTCTCAAGGAGACAAAAAGCCCGTTTATGAGGCTGCGTCCTATAGTGCGAGTATGTCTTTCTACGGCGCTTATTCCGACTTTCAAGGTGGAAGACTACATTGTGGTAGTTATTGATATTTTACGAGCTACTACGAGCTTCTGTGTGGCTCTGCATCGCGGTGTTACAGAAATACGTCCTGTCCCCTCTCTTAGAGCTTGTCGCAGTCTCAAGCGAGCTGGCTATCTTACGGCTGCGGAGAGAGGGGCTCAAAAGGTGGCGGGTTTTGACTTTGGTAATTCTCCTCATGACTTCCTATATGCAGACCTAGAAGGCAAGAAGTTAGCTTTTACTACTACTAATGGTACCCGGGCCCTGTGGGCGGTGCGGAAGGCAAAAAAAGTAGTAGCAGGCGCATTTGTAAATATGTCTGTCTTGCTAAAGTGGTTGAGGCAGCAAGCTGAGCCTACTCTCCTCGTGTGCTCAGGGTGGAAAGGCCATGTGAATTTAGAAGACACTCTTTTTGCAGGGGCAGTCGCTACGGAACTAGAGGGAGATTTTCGGGTCAATGATGATGCGACCCTGATTGCTATGAGCCTTTACCAGCTAGCAGAGCATAGAAAAAAATACTACTTAGAGCACTCAGCGCATTTTGACAGGCTCGTGGAATTAGGCATGCAGCGCGATGTAAAGTATAGCCTTCGTAGGGACCTTCATCCCGTTTTGCCTTATTATCACGAGGGGGCTTTGATTAATCTCCTGACAGTCAGAGTTTAGAAGAAAGAGGGAGACTTTTACACTCTCCTATGGTGAGATGGGGCGCATACGTCGTGTATTCCTAAGAGCAGGCAAATCAGAAAAAATTCGTCAGCAGCGGCATCCCTGGCTTTTCTCGGGCGCTTTTACGCCTGAGAGCATAGCGGAGGCAGGTGAGACCGTATGTGTCTGTGATGAACATGGTAATCCTGTGGGGTATGGCCATTGGGACCCTAACCACCCTATTCGGTGCCGAATATTTAGTTGGAATAGTGAAAAAATCACCCCTAATGAGCGGTTCTGGCGGCAAAAAATTGCAGAAGCTATTACCTTGCGCAATCAGTTGGGTATTACCTCTGACACCAACGCTTACCGCCTGATAAATAGTGAAGGAGATCATTTGCCGGGCATAGTGATAGACATTTACAGAGATATAGCTGTAATACAGCTGCGAACGCCTGGAGCTATGCGTCTCAAACCTACCCTAGTGCGCTCCCTAACAGAGCATTTTCCTGAACTTAAGGGAATATACCTTCGGCGGGAGAGCCTCTCTGAGTCAGAATGGATATGGGGAGAAGCATTCCCAGAAGTGATAATCCAAGAAAATGGGCTTAGCTTTTGGGTATCCATTCAGAAAGGGCAGAAGACTGGCTTTTTCCTAGACCAGCGAGACAACCGGCAACTTTTGAGAAAATATGCTAAGGGTAAAAAAGTAGCTAACTTCTTTGCCTATACTGGGGGATTTACGGTATATGCAGGTGCAGCCGGGGCTTCAGCACTTCTCTCAGTAGAGATTATGGAGGAGCCTGCGGGAGTGATTGAGAGGAACTTAGCTTTGAATGGCCTCTCCTCCTCTCATCATACCCTGTGGGTAATGGATGCCTTTGAAGCCCTCCAAAAACTTCCTCCTAATGAGTGGGATATTATCATATTGGATCCGCCTGCCTTTACCCATCATCAGGACAAACTGCCTCAGGCTGTCAGGGCTTACCGAGAAATCAATAGACGAGCTCTCCAACTCCTACCTTTTGGAGGGCTTCTTTTTACTTTTTCCTGTTCAGCCCACGTTACGCCCTCCCTTTTTCGGGATATTCTTTATCAATCTGCCATGGAGGCGAGCAGAGATATTCAGCTTCTTCATATTCTTCATGCTCCGCCTGATCATCCAATAAATATTTACCACCCTCAAGGAGAATATCTCAAAGGCTTTGTGGTAAGGGTACTCTGATAAAAAGATAAAAACTCCATAAGGCGCTCTATTTTGTTTCTCTTTACAGTGTGTACAAACGAGTAGCACTTTGGGTTTTGAACGATTTGCGGCTTCATGACCATCCTGCGCTGGCTGCTGCCCTGAGAAATATGCCCCAAGAGGTAAGATTTGTCTATGTCTGGGGCCCGCCATCTGTAGACTGGGGCGAATTTTCCTTTCCTCCTAACTGGCCTCTTGGACTGCCTCGCATCAGTCAAGCTCGTCAAAGGTTTCTCTTAGAGTCCCTTCTGGATTTAGCCCAGCGCATCCATTTGGAGATAGTCTTTGGAGAGCCTCATAAGGTTCTGGTTCGTTGGGCGCAAGAGAGAGGCATAGAAGCAATCTATGGACACAGGGAATGGGCGCCTGAAGAGGTAGCTTACCAACAAGCCACAGAAGCGTCTCTGAGAGAGGCTGGCATACCCCTTTTCCTGTACGAAGGTAATGCTCTTTATGAGCGGGATCAGCTTCCTTTTCCTATTCAGAGTTTACCCCGTCTATTCACTCGCTTTAGGCAGCTTGTAGAACAGGCAGTTGCGGTAAAACCGCCGCTGCCCGCCCCTGCGAACCTACCTTCTATTCCGCAAGTCTCTTCGCAGACCTGGCTAAAAGAGAAGCTACATGCCTTACCTCCCCTCTCTCCTTTGGGCTTTCCCTTCAAGGGGGGGGAAAGAGCAGGTCAGCAACGAGTAAGAGAATATTTTGCGGGTCCAGTTTTTTCTTATAAGCAGACACGTAATTCATTATTGGGATGGAACTTTAGTAGTCACTTCTCCCCCTGGCTTGCTTTAGGCTGCTTATCACCTCGGTGGGTATATGCAGAACTCAGAGAAGCAGAAAAAAAACGAGAGGCTAACGAGTCCACTTACTGGCTGTTTTTTGAGCTCTTATGGAGAGAATACTTTCGCTGGCTCATGGCGTGTTGGGGTAGGAAGATATTTGCAGCTGGCGGCATACACGGATACAAGCTCCCCTGGAAAAGAGAGGAGGCTTTATTGCGAGTATGGATAGAAGGTAGAACGGGCTATCCGATTGTAGATGCTGCTATGCGAGAGTTAGCTACTACGGGCTGGACCTCTAACCGGGCCCGACAGATAGTAGCCAGCTTCTTCACTAAAAATCTTTTTCTGGACTGGCGATGGGGTGCGGCATACTTTGAGACGCAGCTGATAGACTATGATGTGTATAGCAACTGGGGTAATTGGCTTTATCAAGCTGGTGTAGGGACTGACGGAAGAGGCTTTAGATGGTTTGATCCCCTGCGCCAGGCTAAGCTTTATGATCCCAGTGGTAGCTTTATTCACCTCTGGATACCAGAGCTGAAAGGCATAGCCCCTCCTCGCCTTTTTATGCCTGAACCTGCCCTACGGCTTCGTCATGATTATCCGCAGCCCGTGGTAGACTGGAGTGAAAGCCTCAAATATGCTAAGGACACCTACTGGCGCGCCGTCAAGGGCATGCCAAAGGGAAATCAGCTTCTGAAGCTATTTCAAGAGGAGGAGTGAAGCGACCTCCTGTAATGCTCTTCTGGAGCTCTGGAAAGGACAGCGCATGGGCGCTATACCAGCTGAAAAAACAAGGCTATAGCGTACAAGTCCTACTCACCACTTTTTCTGAAGCGAAGCGACAAGTTCCTTATCACGAAGTAGGAATAGAATGGGTGCGCCTTCAGGCGGCAGCCGCGGGCATTCTACTGTGGGAGGTGCCAATACCCTTCCCGTGTGATAATACTACATATGAAACCATCCTTACTGAGATTTTCATAAGGGCGTTTAGACAAGGTATTCGGTATGTGGCTTTTGGTGATCTGTACTTGAGGGATGTTCGTGAATATAGAGCTCGCTTAGTTGAGCAAGGGGGACTCAAAGCTCTCTTTCCAATCTGGTTAGAAAATCCCCAAGATTCATGGAAAATGGCTCATACCCTCATAAAAGGTGGCATACAAGCGGTTATTACTTGGGCAGACCCTGTGTACTTCCCAGACTTCAAGCCTGCTACTCTCTATGATGAAGATTGGCTCACAAGCCTTCCAGCGGGGGTAGACCCCTGTGGAGAACGGGGTGAGTTCCATACCTTCTGTTTCGGAGGCCCTCTATTCAAGACTCCTTTGAGAGTGCCTTTTGGTTCCAAAGATGCGTAAAGATTTCTGGATTCGGCTCACCGCAGGGGGGCTATATTGTGAGCCTGGAGATTTTTTTATTGACCCCTGGTGTCCTGTAGAACGGGCTTTGATTACTCATGCCCATAGTGATCATGTGCGTAAGGGGTGTAAAAGTTATTTTACAGCTGAGCAAAATATTCTCTTATTACGGCATCGTCTCGGTTCTGCTTCAATAGAAGGGCTTCCTTGGGGAGTTCGGAAAAACGTCAACGGCGTAGAAGTGAGTTTTCATCCTTCTGGGCATATACGGGGGGCAGCCCAGATACGCTTGGCTTATAGGGGCGAGGTGTGTGTGATTACAGGAGACTACAAGCGGCATCCAGACCCTACTACTACTTGTTTTGAGCCCTTGCGGGCCCATGTTCTTATCTCAGAAAGTACATTTGGCTTGCCGATGTACCGCTGGTCCGAACCTGTTCATGTGATAGAGGAAATAGGACGATGGTGGGCTACGTGTAGAGCAGAAGGCAAAAACGCTATTCTCTTCGTATATTCCCTTGGGAAAGCTCAGCGCCTCTTGGCTACGCTACCTCCTATTGGTCCTGTGTATGTCTATGATAGCATAGCAGCTGTAAATCAGCTCTATGAGCGTGAGGGAGTATCGCTTCTTCCTTGGCAGCCGCTGAGCAAATGGTGGAATAAGAAAGAAAGGTATTTTACTCCTTGCTCCTCCTGCTGCTCGGCGGTGCAAGTGGCTATCTGAATTGGCGCCCTATGAGCAGGGGCGCCCATCAGGATGGATGGCACTACCTAAACACCAGACTTTATTCTCCGAAGAGAGAGGGTTTGTACTCTCTGACCATGCAGACTTCTTTCAGCTCGTGCAGACCATAGAGGAGAGCGGTGCAGAAATGGTGATATTTATGCACGGGTATGCGGAGGCTATGACGCAATTTGCCCGAAAGAAGGGCTATGAAGCTTACGCATGGAACAAGCAGAATGCTAGAAAAATGGATACTCAGTAGAACTGATAGAATAGGGGATCTCCTTCTCACTCTGCCTCTTGCTAACTTCCTAAGAGTAGCCTACCCCGAAGTAGTGCCTATCTTTTTAGTAAGCTGTTATACAGCCCCTCTTCTGAAACTGCATGATCCGCCCTTGGAGGGACTAATATGGGAAGATAATCCCTCTCTGAGAGGTTATGAAGCTATTGTCCATGTTTTTCCGCGCTGGTCTATAGCTTGGCAGGCCCTAATGGCTGGAATTCCCAAGCGAGTAGGAACAAGCCGGCGTTGGTATCATTGGCTTACTTGTAATTACCTTCCTAAAGTTAGTCGGCGCTATAGTGGCAAACACGAAACCGCTCTCAACTTGCACTTACTTGCCCCTCTTCTCCCCTCAGCTTTACAAAGCGAAGTGCAGAGTGTAGAGTGGAAGAGGCTTCTCTTTTACCGGGCACGGCTTAAGAGTGAAGTTTCCCTTCCGTCGGGCATTCAGGAAAGGCTTAGCTCTTACTCTCCTTGTTTTGTTTTACATATCGGCTCTAAGGGGAGTGCTCCTGGTTGGACGCTTTCTGCTTGGGCAGAGCTAGCCAGAGAGCTGAGTAGGTCATTCCCGGGGGTAGGTCTCTTTCTTACGGGCACAGAGGGAGAAAGACCTCTCACTCAAGCGCTTATGGGACTGGTGCCCGAGCTCGCTTGGGTGAATTTGTGTGGTAAGCTATCCCTCGCTGAGATAGTTCGCCTTTTTAGTATGGTAGATGGGGTAATAGCCATGAGTACTGGCCCCCTCCACATTGCTGCAGCTGTGGATACCCTTGCGGTAGGAATATTTGCTAATGCACCTGAGTTAGGACCATGGCGCTGGCGTCCTCTCTCCTCCAAAAGTATTATACTTGGGGGTGAGAAGGTTTGCTATGAATGCTCACGCCAAAACTGCCTCTGCATACAGAAAATTACCCCTCAAAAAGTTGTGGAACGCATTAGGGATTTTCTCAAGCATTAGCATGACTACCTATTTGAGCGAGGAGCCAGAGCCTTGTAGCCAGTAAGTCGTCTCCATCCATGAAAGCTCGCCAGAGCCTTCTTAGAGGGTGGGGGGAAAGCTCGTACCTCCTCGCTAAGGAAGCTTCATCCGCATAGGTACGGAGCCAATCTCTGAGAGGACCGCGCAGCCACTGAGCTAGGGGTATGGTAAAACCCCATTTTTTTCGCTCTACGAGAGGAGCGGGGAGGTATCGCCGCAAAAGCCTCCTAAGGAGGGGTTTGTATTGTACGGGAAAGGCACCTTGGGGATGTTTCCATCTTTGAGGAACTCGCCATGCAAGCTCTACAAAGCGCTTGTCTAATAGGGGTACTCTCACTTCTAAGCTATGCTGCATGGAAGCTCTATCCACCTTGGTAAGGAGGTCATCGGGAAGGTAGTGGAGAAAATCCCAGGCGGCTTGAGCCCTGATTTTTTCATTCGGCAGGGGGTATGGGGTCTTCCAAGGGTTTCGGGCTGAGGGGCAGATTTCTTTAATTTCCCTCCAACTGAAGGTGTGTTGCTCTTGTGAGAAGATATGTTCTGTACGAGCTTCTGGGGGAAGCTGGAGAAGGCGTCCCACTCTACGCGCTTTAGACATAGGGGATCGTTGCAGAGTCCAGCTCCCTACCTGAGTCAGAAAAGGAGGGGAGTACTGTATTCTTTTTACCCATAGGTATCTACCATAGCCCCAAAAGAGTTCATCTCCGCCATCTCCTGCAAGCACTACCTTCACTTGGGAGGCGGCTAAGCGGGAGACCAGATAGGTAGGGAGTGCTGATATATCTCCAAAAGGCTCATCAAACCACTCTGAGAGCCTCGTGAGTAATTCTAAGGCTTCGGTAGGGCCTAAGATAGCTTCTACAAGAGGGATACCTAAATGGCTTGCTACGGCCCGTGCATACGGTAGCTCATTGAATTTTCCCTCCGCAAAGCCTATACTAAAAGCCTGCAGAGATTGGCCGTTTTCCTGAGCTATAGCGGCTACGAGAGAAGAGTCCGTGCCCCCACTCAAAAAAAGCCCCACAGGTACATCACTTACTAAGTGAGCCTTGACGGCTTGTCTGAGACAGGTATGAATACGTGCTTCTATTTCGGGAAGAGGTTCTTGCAGCTCTTCTTGCTGCCACAGAAGAGGGCGCTCGTAGTAGGTCCAGCGTGTAAATCTTTCTTCATGGATACGCCATGCTTCGCCAGGAAGTACTTTATATATTCCTTCGTACCAGCTATGGGGCGCTGGAATGAAACCTAAGTGAAGAAATTCTGGAATAGCTTCGGGACGGATAGAAAGGTCTTTTAGCCAGGCTTTTAGAACCTTAAGCTCAGAAGCAAAGTATATGCCCTCGGGTCGCGTAGCTACCCATAAAGGCTTTATACCAAAAGGGTCTCTGGCTAAAAGAAGTTCATTCTTCTCTTCATCATAGAGCGCAAAGGCGAACATTCCCTCCAGCTCATTCAGGGCTGCTTCCCCCCAGTGCTTGTAGGCATGAAGGATAACCTCTGTATCGCTACGGGTTCGTAAGGTGAATCTTCCTTTTTGGGCTATCTCACGGAAATTATATATCTCGCCATTATAAACTAAGTGAAACGTATCAAAGTGAAAAGGCTGGTGAGCCGCTTCTGAAAGGTCCAGAATGCTTAGACGAGTGTGGGCTAAGCCTACATGACCCGAAGAAGAGTACCAGATGCGAGCAGCATCAGGCCCACGATGCGCTAATAAAGAAAGAGCCTCTCCCAAAGGAGGTGGAGAAACCCTTTTCCACAGAAAATATCCGCCTATCCCACACATACGAAATCCGTGGAACTATAAATGTACAAGCGAGAGGGTATATGCTGCTTAGCAGGGTTTTTGTTCTTCTA
>JANXCJ010000038.1 GCA_025060275.1 Bacteroidia bacterium
CGCTGGTAAGCCTGAGGACGCTCTCCATACTGGTAGAAAGTCTGACTGTAGGCGTATAGAGTGGGGAGAGGCTCCGACACTACTACACGTCGCTTTATCCAGTCCTCCCACAACTGGGGAAGGCACTCATTCCGCTCAGGCAAAGACAAGTGAATAGCTTGATAAGGGTCTAACCTTAGTTTCTCTACTTGACTAGGCAGAATAGCATCAACAACAGGCGCTACACGAGGCTCTTCACGATAAACCCATCCATAAAAAGCCTTCAGACTCATTTGGCTCTCAGGGAAAGGAAAGGATAACCCTCACACTGAGAACATTCAGACTTTTCTCCAGCTAGTAGCTTCAAAGAGAAGTGCTTTCTCAGCGTTTTCTCACTAAACCGATACTACCTTAGCCATCGTATAACGCGCTAAGACACGACTGAGCCGCTCTATTCCCTCGTTTATTTCCTCAATAGTGATTGTAAGCGCTGAACGAGAGCGAATAGATTGCACACCTGCTTTGAGTAAGAGAAGGTTTTCTTTTTCTAATGCATCTCTTACAAGCTGGTCTCTCAATTGTGGAGTAGGCATATCAAATGCAACCATCAAGCCTCTTCCACGCACAGCACGAATAAATTCTGGATACTGCTGAGACAGCTCTTCAAGTCTATTACGCAAATGCTCCCCAACTAGGGCTGCATGACTGACTATATTATCCTCTTCTATTATCTCCAGTATTTTGTCTGCTCTCACCATATCCACGAGAGAGCCCCCCCATGTGGAGTTTATACGAGAAGACACCCTAAATACATTAGTAGGTACCTCGTCTACTTTAGGGCCCACAAGGATACCACATACCTGAAGCTTTTTACCGAAGGCAATTATATCGGGTAAAGCCTCAGGCCCGAAGTGCTCATGCGCCCAAAACCGCCCCGTAGCTCCTACCCCTGTCTGAACTTCATCATAAATAAGCATAACATCATTCTCATCAGCCAACTCACGAAGGGCCCGCATGAATTCTGGGCGGAAATGATTGTCCCCCCCCTCCGACTGAATAGGCTCAATAATAATTGCACATATATCATCTCTATGTTCTACAAAAGCTTGCTTGATTTGCCTGATAGCCAACTCCTCCTGAGCAATAGTATGCGCTAGACTCTCATCAGTAATAGGAAAATGCAACTTAGGATTGATGATACGAGGCCAATCAGAAAATTTAGCAAAGTAGCGAGTTTTAGCAGGGTCCGTATTAGTAAGGCTCAAGGTATAGCCAGAACGGCCATGAAAAGCCTCTTGGAAATGTATAACTTTAGTGCCTAATTCTCGTCTGTACCCTTTTGCAAAATTTTTCTGTACTTTCCAGTCCATCGCCACCTTAATAGCATTCTCTACTGCTAAAGCTCCACCTGAAATGAAAAACGCATAATGCAAATAGGGAGGTATAGCGACACGATCAAAAGTGCGCATAAAATGCGCATACTCCTGCGTATATATGTCTGAGTTAGTAGGATTGACAATAGCTGCCTGTAAGAGATGATTGAGAAAATCTTCATCATTTATCATTTTGGGATGATTATAACCCAAAGGTATGGTAGCATAGCAACCAAAAAAGTCTAAGATTTCTCGGTTGTACTTGCTATCATACAGCCATACGCCATGACTTCTCTTCAAATCCATTACAAGGTCCAGCCCACCCCATAGTATCCGACGCTGCAGAACCTTATCCACCTGCGTAGGTAAAAGGTCTAATTTGTACGCCATACTGCAAAAGTAACAATATCTTAGGCCCAGTGAGTGCGTTTTACCTACCAGAGTTTTCAGGGGAAGGGATTGCCTGTCTACAGGGAGGAGAGTTCGTACATGCTATTCATAGCATGCGCCACACAGTAGGAGAAACACTATGGCTTACGAATGGGAAAGGCATATTAGCAGAGGGTATTTTACGAAGCATACATGCCTCTTATGCAGAGGTAGAAGTAATAAGGAAGTTAGTAAGGCCTGGCGAGCCCCCAGTACCCATCGGACTGGTAGTACCTCCTCTTAAACAACCCAGCCGGACAGAATGGTTGGTAGAAAAAGCTGTAGAGTTAGGCGCTACTGCCATATACTTTTTGCCTATGGAACGGAGCATCAGAAAGAATATGCAGCTTAGTAGACTTGAAAGAGTAGCTATTGCGGCTCTCAAGCAGAATCGCCGCAGTGTGCTTCCAGCCCTTATCTCAACTCCTTCGTGGGAAGCTCTACCCTGGGATGACTTTTCCCTCCGAATAGTAGGGGAAATTGGTTCTCAAATCCCTCTGCATCAAGTATTACCTTCTAAGCCTACCCCGACACTCTGGATAGTAGGACCCGAGGGAGACTTCACAGACAGGGAGCTCCAGAACCTGCGAGACAAAGAATGCATAGGCGTAAGTTTAGGACAATTGCGTCTACGGGCTGAGACAGCAGCTATCCTCTTTCTCTCAGTTGCAAAGGCAACTTGGGGGTATTAAGAAATTCCTATTTTAGTCCTAAATGGCAGGGTGGGAAAGTACCCCCCTTTTGACGCGCATAGCTGAAGGTGAGGGGCTCCAGTTAGACTTCAAGCAGCGTGTAGATAACGCTCGTAAAATCGCCAGAACCCTCTGTGCCTTCGCTAATACCGCTGGAGGCTCACTCTTAATCGGCGTAAAAGACAATGGCAAAATATGCGGCATAGATCCAGAGCAAGAGTACCATATGGTGGAGTTAGCCGTAGAACGATATATTACACCCTCTCCTACTTTTTCAGCTGAAATACTTAGATGGGAAAATAAGCAGGTATTGGAGATAATAGTAGCCCCACAGCCCGATAAGCGGCCCTTCCAGGTCAAAGAAGAAGACGGCTCCCTAAGAGCCTATGTGCGAGTGGGAGACCAAAGCCGAATCGCAGGAGGTTTCTTAGAGTCTCTCTGGAAAGCAGAAAAGAAGCCTCAGCACATATACTACAAGGCAGCAGAAGATAAGTTATTTCAGTACCTTAGGTATCATCCCTATATAGAAGAAAATACCTTCCGCCGACTGCTCGGACCCAAAGAGGGCTGGAAAGCACGCAAAATCCTCATAAAGTATACACTTATAGGTGTATTGAGACTGGAGATTTTGCCAGAGGGTGAGAGGTTTTCTCTGCTTGAAGTGTCATCAGAGCGCTCTTAAGCCCATACATTTGTGATATGCAGGAAGCCTACTTAGTTGCAGGATTTCGTACTGCAGTGGGGAAAGCCCCCAGAGGAAAGTTACGCACCGTCAGACCTGATGACATGGCGGTAGCTGTAATTGAGAGGATTAAGCAGACATTTCCCCAAATAGACTTCACAAAAGAAATAGATGACCTTATATGTGGAAATGCCCTCCCAGAAGCGGAACAAGGACTCAATATGGCACGCTACATCGCACTGAGGGCCATAGGAAAAGAAGTACCTGCGACTACCATCAATCGCTACTGTGCTTCGGGCCTGGAAGCTATTGAGATGGCTATCGCTAAGATACGGGTAGGAGATGCTGACGCCATTCTTGCCGGAGGTACCGAGAGCATGTCTCTTGTTCCTATGGGAGGCTATAAGATTGTACCAAACTATGAGTATGCTCTGCATGCACCCGAATGGTACTATAACATGGGCATGACGGCTGAAGAGGTAGCCAAAAAGTACGGTATCAAAAGAGAGGATGCAGATGCGTTCGCCCTTCGCTCTCACCAGAATGCACTGACAGCTATCAAGGAGGGCAAATTCAAGGACGAGATAGTTCCCCTTCAGCTAAAAGAGATTACCGTCGTAAATGGCAAAAAGCAAATCCACACCTACATTCACGATACAGATGAGGGACCCCGAGCCGATACAAGTATGGAAGCCCTAGCACGCCTCAAACCAGTCTTCTCTGCACATGGACAAGTCACAGCAGGTAATTCTTCTCAGACCTCTGACGGTGCAGCTTTTGTCTTCGTAGTAAGCGAGAGATTCCTCAAAAGGCATAACCTTACTCCCATAGCCGTGCTGCGAGGCTATGCGGTCGCAGGGGTAGAGCCTCATATTATGGGCATAGGTCCTGTAGAAGCGATACCTAAAGCTCTAAAAAGAGCCAACCTTTCCCTCGCTGATATAGACCTTATTGAACTCAACGAGGCTTTTGCGGCCCAGACTTTAGCTGTAATCAAGGAAGCAGAGCTCCCCATGGAAAAACTGAATGTCAATGGAGGGGCCATAGCCCTAGGACACCCCTTAGGTTGCACGGGGGCAAAACTTACCGTCCAAATCCTGAATGAACTGCGCCGCAGGGGAAAGAAGTATGGACTGGTAACAGCCTGCGTAGGCGGAGGACAAGGAATAGCAGGCATCTTTGAGCGACTGAATTGAAATGCAGGAACGCTGGCGCCTGCGAGTTTTCGGCAAGGTACAAGGGGTCTTCTTCCGCAAATATGCACAAATGACTGCCCAGTCCTTAGGACTGGCAGGATTTGCACGCAATGAGCCAGACCTCTCCGTAACGATTGAAGTAGAAGGCCCTATAGAAAAGTTAGAACTCTTCCTAAAGTGGAGTTATAAGGGATCCCCTAACGCCCAGGTAATGCGGGTAGAAGTAGAAAAAGGACTACCTCCAACAGGACGGCCTTCTTTTGAGATAATGTGATCTTTGCCCTGCAAAAATTACTAAGTTTGTCCGCACTTCATGGCAGGTGTAATCCAGAAGATCCGAGATAAGGCAGGTTTAGCTGTCATCCTAATAGGGGTCTCCCTTCTCATCTTTATACTCACGGACCTTCTCCAGAGTAATGCTTTTATTCAGGAGACACTCTGGGGACGCAGTGATGTAGTGGCTAAGATAGGAAAAGAAGAAGTTCGTTATGCTGAATATAATAACCTCTACGAGAAAGCCCTACGCAATCAATCCTCTAATGATCCCCTGATGGAAGAGCAGGTAAAAAACGCTGTCTGGCAGCAGATGCTTACTGACAAGCTTTACACTATTGAGACGCAGCTTGCAGGCCTAGGGGTATCCGAAGAAGAGCTATATGAAATGTTTGTATCGGATCAACCTCATCCGCTTGTCTTACAGGTTTTTTCACAGGGAGGACAAACATATGATAAGAAGCGGGTTCAGCAGATTCTATCCCAAGCCCCTAATAATCCTGAGTTAGCCCGACAGCTTAGAGAATTTGAAGACTACCTGGTACAAGCACGTTTGCGAGAGAAATATGACGCACTAATCAAAGCCCTTGCATACGTGCCGGCTCCACTCGCCGAATACCAAAATAGATTGGATAATACCTCCCTCTCTTTTACCTACTTAGCTATAAGCTATAGCGCTGTTGCTGACTCACTTACACCTATATCCGACGCAGACATAAAACGCTACTACAAAGAGAAAAAGGAAGAATACCGCATAAAGGAAGCCGAGCGAACCCTGCGCTACGCTGTGATCTTCAAAGAGCCTTCTGCAGAGGACTCTCTCCAGACATATCAGCGCCTATTAGAGCTCAAGGAAATCTTCATACAAGCCCAAGATGACTCTATCTTCGCCGCGGCAAATACTGAAGTGCCTACAGATTTCTCCTTCAAGAGATGGCCGGACCTACCCAATAATATAAAAGACTCCATACGCTTTATAGGACAAGTCATAGGACCTTTCTTAGATGACAAAGGGTACGCCCTCGTCAAAGTAGATAGCATTGAGCGAGACAGTCAGCCAGTATATCGCCTCCGCCACATCATGATTTCAAAGGGATTAGACAGTACCAAAGCTCGTAAGCGAGCAGATAGCCTTCTTCGGGCACTCAAGCCAGAAAAATTTGCAGAGGCAGCCAATCGTTTCTCGGATGACTGGCAGACGAAGTTTTCCAGCGGGGAGCTCGGGTGGTATTCAGCAGAGGGACGTTTTGGTAAAGCTTTTTATGAGGGATTATCTAAGGCACCTGTCGGACGCATATATGGTATAATAACCTCTGATCAAGGCTATCATATTGTGGAAGTGCAGGAAAAACAAGACCAGCGTGTGCGATTAGCTAAAATTATCAAGGAGATTTATCCCAGTACGAAAACCCTTTCCAAGCTCCGCCAGCAAGCCCAGCAGCTTGCAAGGCAGGCTCAGCAAAACTTTGACGATGCAGCTCAGAAGATGGGCATAAACATTCGCATAAGCCCAACCTTGCGTCCCTCCAACACAACGATACCCGCCTTGACAGGCGTAAGAGAGATTATCCAATGGGCATTTTCTGCTAAAGTAGGTGCAGTTTCAGGCGTCTTAGAGACGCAAAATGCCTTTGTAGTCGCCCAAATACTCTCCGCAGCAGAGCCACCCTACCGAGAGTGGGAGAGCATACGAGAGCAACTAGAACCTAAAGTAAGAAATAGCAAGAAAGCGGAATATATTCTACGCCGGCTTCCTCATACCGCCAGTTCATTGGAAGCGATGAAAAATGCATACGGTACAGGTGCTTACATAAGCCGCTCTGAAAATGCTCTCTACGGCAGTGTAGCAATACCAGGGATCGGCATAGAAGCTGAGGTCATAGGAGTGGCAGCCGGATTAAACCTAAATAAAATTAGCTCTCCTATTAAGGGTAATAATGGCGTGTATGTCATTCAGGTTGGGCAGAAAAAAGAGCCTGAGCCCGCTTCTGAAGCCACTGCACGCAGCTACGCAAGTAGTCAAACCGCTACACAAGCAAATGTCCTCCAAGGCAGATTTCAAGAGGCTCAAAAGGAGAGATTAGGTGTAGAAGACCTGCGGTATCGCTTCGGATTTTGAAAGCTCTCGCTTGGAGCCTTGTTGTAGCCGGTATAGGGGTAATTTTATTTTTTCCAGCTGGTACGCCTTCATTAGAAAATAGCTATATACTTACTGCTAACCGCTGGCAGCAGGGCAAATCTCTTTATGCTCAGTTATCTTCATGCCTAGACCCCCTTTTCACTTTAGGTTATCACTTAGGAGAGGATATGGGAAGCGCAGCCCTTCGTATATGGAAAGCCTGGGGGCTGGTAGCCCAAATGCTTTTTTTCCTTCCTTTAGCTTCTCCCTCAATAAGGGCTAAATCGTATGGAATACCTCTAATCGGGTTATGGATAAGCCTCTCCGCTCTGCGTCGCTGGCACTTGCCGGTTGAAGTAGGAGAACCCGCATTATGGTCGTTGCTAATTCTATACCGTTCTCGCAAGTATGCATTTGAGCAGGGTATCTTGTGGGCAACTACTTCTATTCTTTTCCCCATGGCTACACCTACAATCTTGTGGTATATCTTCCAGCGAATAGAAGAGAGAAACTTTACCTCTCTTTTTTTTTCGTTTTTAGGAGGGGTATGGGGTACTTTAGGGGCATGGGCTCTAATGAAGTGGGTTGGCGAAGAGAACTACTGGAAAGCCTACTGGGTAGAGGGATGGGTACCCTTACTAAAAACTTGGGATTGGCGGAACGGATTGGCAGGTGCAGCCCTCATATTGCTTCTTTCAAGAAGTAGGGCTTATCAATATCAGCCTTATTTTGAAAGAAAACTCTATCTGGGGCGTCTTTGGGCTGCCATAAGCACTATCGGTATTCCTACGCTTGGAGGTGGTGCCGTGTGGCACAGCCTACTGGCTGAGAATTTCAATTCGCGGCTTTGGCTGAATGCAGTAAGGTTAGTCATTTTATTTCAAGGCGGTGTTCTCGGAGTGCACTTCTTCAGCCTCCCTAAGTGTTCTCTTCTTTTGCCTGCTCAGAGTTGTGTCTGGGGGGAATTGCCCTGTTATATAAAGCTTAGTGGAACTTACGGCTGCGACTATACATCTTCTTATACTTGGATGAGACTATACAAAAAAGGAGACTGGGAAAAACTTTATCGGGGGTGGGGCAGGCCCCAACTCATCTTAGATGCAGCTAATGCCTGGTCAGACTTTCAATATCATTTACCTTACCTCTGTCAGGGCTATTCCCGAAAGGACACTCTTATACATCATGCCACTCTCTACCATCTGCGGTAATCATATCCCCAGACTTCATAACCCTTAGGAATCTTCATACTCTCAGGGTCCAATCGCATAGGCTGGATACGCACCGCTGTAACCTCAATTGTTATCCCCTCTCGCCTGCGAATCATCTTAAGTGGAATAGCCCCATAAAGCCCCTCATTCAAGAAAAAGGCTTGAGCTCTCTTTTTACCTACAAATAGGGACACATCTACGCGGTATCTTGGACTCACATAATATGTAATCTCCTCATCGGGTTTCTTCACATGAAAGGCATAGCACCATATTCCTAAAATTTGCAGGCTATCACCAGTATAGTGAGCAGGATAGTTTTTAGCTTTTTTTCTGTACTTCTCGTACTTGAAGACTCGCCTATTTGGAGGGTCTAAGACATATACCCAGTCCGAATCAGGATCATATAGACGACTGATAGCGAAGTTAGAGGATACCTCATTAATCAGAAACCTATTCTTGTGAATATATAAATGCATTCCGGTAGGAGGATCATTTTCCTCAAGCTGTTCCGCTAGCTCTCCAGAGGCTTTCACTTTATAAAAGATAACCCCTTCAAAAGGGGCTGTAGGGGCTTTGAAAGCTTCACCCTGAGCATGCAGCCAGCAGTTAGGAAGCGCCCCCAAGCCTAGAAAAAGAAAAAAACATGCAGGGAAAGACTTCATTCCAGCTTCACTCCAATATTCGGATACCCACGAGTGTGGCATCATCCGTAGGAGGTCTATCTCCCATCCATTCTCTTTTCCAGCGATTGTTGAAGAGGGCTCGCTGGCGAGTCATGCTGGGTTCTTGCCATATCTCTAAGAGGGCTTCGCGCAGACGAGGCGTGCCAAACCTTTTGTCCTGAGGACCCCCAAACTGATCCGTGATACCATCTGTAAAGAGGTAAATTCTATCTTCTGGCTCCAATTCTACTGTAAAAATACGAAACTCTACATCTTCCATAAGGTTTTCTCCCCCGATAGGTTGCTTATCAGTCTTATATTCTATTAGCTCTCCCCTTCGTATGAGCCAGAAAGGACGGTTTGCCCCTGCAAATTGGACTTCAGTAAGCCCATAGTCAAAGCTACACAACACTATTTCCATTCCATCTTTGACAAAGCGTCCCCCCTCCTCCATTTCTTCTTGTACAAAGTACTCTCGGAGCCCCTTATGAAGTTCCGCTAAAATCTGATGAGGTACGGAAATCCCCCGATAAAGAACTATCTGATTGAGAAGATTATAGCCTATCATTGTAAGAAGCCCCCCGGGAATTCCATGCCCCGTGCAGTCAGCTACAGCGAGGAAGGTTCTATTTCCCATCGGAGAGCGAGCTACCCAGCAAAAATCCCCACTCACAATATCGCGCCCATTCGCTAATAGAAAGCTTTCAGGGAAGTATTTTTGAAGCGCATTTACCTTAGTAGGGAATATAGCTCGCTGAATGCGACGGGCATAGCGAAGGCTATCCTCTAAATCTGTACGGAGCTGTTCAAGGGCCTTTTCTGTCTCCAGCTTATGAGTAACATCATAAGCTAAACCTAAATACCGATAAATGTTTCTGTCAGGACCTTGAATAGGTAAAACAAGAAGGTCTATCTGATAAAGCTCATAATCTTTGGTACGGTTTTTTATTTTACCTCGCCATGCATGTCCCCGCTCTATAGTATTCCATAAATCCCGAAAGTAACCGGGTTCATTTGCATCACTGCGTAGGATATTTATGTTTTGCCCTAGTAGCTCTCCAGCCTGATAACCCGCTGCTTGAGCAAAAGCTTCATTTACGTAAGTAATGATACCCTGGGGGTCTGTCTCCACTATGAGAAGCTCAGGATGATAATCTTGATAAAAACTCTCCAGTGCTTCTAATAAAGGCAAGTAAGCAGTTACGGGGGTCAAATGCGGGTAAAGCTGCTGTAAATGGTGCCACAAGGGCACAATAGTACTCTCAGAGGAGAGGGGCATAAGTTTGGAAGGATTTCAGAAAGCGAATATCATTCTGGCTAAATAGGCGAATGTCAGGTATGTTATACAAGAGCTGAGTTAGCCTCTCCACGCCTAATCCGAATGCAAAACCCCTGTATTTTTGAGGGTCAATCCCGCATGCTGAGAGTACATTAGGGTCTACCATACCACAGCCCAAAACTTCTACCCACCCACTTTGCTTGCATACAGAGCAGCCTTCGCCACCGCAGATAAGGCAGCTCACATCTACTTCTGCGCTCATTTCTGTGAACGGGAAGTACGAGGCTCTCCAGCGTAGCCGAATAGACTCCCCAAAAAGACCTTTTAGGAAATAAGTAAGAGTTGCTTTGAGGTCCGCGGCACTCAAATCTTCTTCTACACATAACCCCTCTACTTGATGGAAATATACATGAGAGCGAGCCGATATCGTTTCATGTCGGTAGACCCGCCCTGGTGCCAGTATGCGTAGGGGGGGCTTCTGCTTCTCCATTACCCTTATCTGCACAGTAGAAGTGTGAGTACGCAATAAAATCCCTTTTTCAGGCTCTATGAAGAAAGTATCCTGCATATCCCTAGCAGGATGGTCTGGCTCAAAGTTGAGTGCACTAAAGTTGTGCCATTCATCTTCTATTTCTGGGCCTTCTGCTAAGCTGTAGCCCATGCGCTGGAAGAGCCTAATTATCCTTCTCTCCACGATAGAGAGGGGATGCCGCCCACCAGAAGCATAGATTACATGGGGAAAAGTAGGGTCAGCATAACGACGAGGGGAAGGCTCCACAGGAGAAGGAGCAGTCCTCTCAGCCTCTTCTAATCGCCTTTGAGCTGCCTGACGGAGGGCATTGAGAACTTTTCCTCTTTCCTTTCGTACCTCAGGAGGAAGATAAGGAAGCTCTGCAAAAAGACCATCTAACACCCCTCCCTTCCGAAGGAACCGACGCTGGAAAGCTGCACGCTTTTCCGGGGTGTCAAGAATGCTTTCGCTAATCTCTTGCGCTAGACTTTCTAAATTCATCTTTTGGCAAAAATATCAAATTTGTAGGGTGCGAGCTTGGGTTTTATATCATTCCCTTCCTAAAGATTCCACACCTGATAAGGAAAAAATGTGGGAAGGTGCATTGAGATGGGAAGAGGTACCTTTACCAGCCCTACAGGCTTCTCACGTACGCGTACGAGTAAAAGCCGCTGCCCTTAATCGTAGGGACCTGTGGATCGCCCTCGGGCTATATCCCGCTATTCAATATCCTGCCATATTAGGATCAGATGGCTGTGGCGAGGTAGTAGAAGTAGGCAGCCCCACCCTCTCTCACCTAAAAGGTAAGCGGATCATAATCAATCCTGCCTTAGATTGGGGGGCCTCTGAGAAGGCACAACAGGACTCATTTCACATTTTGGGAATGCCTACCCATGGAACCCTAGCAGAGTTTGTAGATGTACCTGCAGAGAATATTCACGCCGCCCCTGAATTTCTCTCAGATGAAGAGGCTGCGGCTATCCCCTTAGCCGGTCTCACGGCCTATCGCGCCCTCTTCGTGCAGGGAGAATTACAACCTGGCATGCGCGTACTTATCACGGGGATTGGGGGCGGAGTAGCCATATGGGCTCTCCAGCTCGCCGTAGCAGCAGAAGCTGAAGTGTGGGTAACTTCCAGCAGCCCCGAGAAAATAGAGAAAGCCCAAAAGCTCGGGGCAAAAGACGGTGTAATCTATGCCCAAGAGGGCTGGTCAAAACTCCTATCTCAACAAGCAGGCACCTTTGACCTCATAGTAGATGGAACAGGCGGTGAATTTTTCTCAGAATACATCTCCTTGGTTAGCCCTGGGGGAAAGATAGTAGTATATGGCGCGACACGCGGTAACCCTTCAAAGATAGACCTGCGAAGACTATTCTGGAGGCAAATCTGTATTGTCGGCTCCACAATGGGCAGCCCTCAAAACTTCGCAAGCTTATTAGAATTCATCAAGCAAAAGCAAATCAGGCCTTTCTTAGAGCATGTCATGCCCATTAATGCACTGCCTGATGCTCTAACCCGCCTCTGGAAAGGGGAGCAAATAGGCAAAATAGTATTGTATCAGAATTCTCTCTAAAGCATATCTTTGCTCCGATATGAAACAGCTTTCGCAGATAATAGTAGGAGTAATAATTCCTAAGCTACCTGCAAGCTCAACATCAGTGTAATCTATGTATTGTGAATAACAATCTGCCTCCTCGGAGCTTTGATCCACCCGTACTTACTATTGAAGCAGGCAAAGACACCTTTGTTATAATCCAGTTTGCTCTTGCAGAGACGGTAGCTGCTCCAGCTCTGATTAACTACGTCTACCCTAATTTCGCCATCTATGTAGATAGCCTGCGCTTAGACGGAGGTAATACCTATGTCTCTTTGTATGGCCAGCCCTCTCAGCCTGCTACCTATAATACTACTAACCCAGAAGCGGGTGCCCTCCGTTTCTATCAAGATCATCGTTATAAGCAGGTACAGGATGGCAACCCCCCCACTTACGCTAATCTGGTCGTCTTCCAAAATCCCGGAGGCGGCTCTCCCAGCAATCCTACGCCACCCCGTGTCTGCGTCCAAGCTTGTATTCGCGGGATTAGTCCTACACCGACAGCTGATACACTCCGTATTTACCTAAGAGGATTTGTAGATCCAGCCTCCATAAACCCCTTCACTGGTCAATCCAACGATATTCCAAATAAGGATACAACTAACGTAATGCCTACCCTTGGTGGCTTTCCACTGTACGCAGATGTCTGGACTAAATATCCCGTGCGAGTCACTAATCCCTCTTCTACTATAAGCAAGGCTCTGATTAGCCGAACTTCTCTATACCCTAATCCAGCTTGGGGAAGTGTAAGGGTAAATTATACTCTCAGCTGCCCCGCTCAAGTAAGAGTGCGAGTTCTAAGCCTTGCTGGACAAGAGCTACTCAGTGAGAACTTAGGGCTGCGCCCTATAGGAGAGAGTCATACTACGCTCTCATTACCTGCTGGGGTGTACATGGTAGAGATATCAGCAGAGAATGAAGTAATACGAGAAAAGCTGATTGTGCTCAACTAAAGCTCAGAAACAAGAATACGAAATAAAGAGGGGTGCCTCATCCTATGGGGCATCCTTCTTTATTTTCAAAAAATATGCATAGAAGTGCGCGTGGGCCCGGAGGGATTTGAACCCCCGACCAACGGATTATGAGTCCGCTGCTCTAACCGCTGAGCTACAGGCCCGGGTAGGGCAAAGTTACGATTTTAGTTTCTCATGGCAAATTAGGGATACATCATGTGAGAGGATACTCCTTACTAAAGCGCTCTAAGAATAAGCTCAGTAGTTTAGAATAAAGAAAGAGACTATCTTTGTAGAAGGTGAAATCCCTAATACTTACAGGCCCAAGCGGTTCTGGCAAGACTACATTAGCACATATACTCCTTGAAAAACACATGCAACTCACATTCTCTATCTCTGCGACTACGAGACCTCCGCGGATGGGAGAATTGAATGGCTATCATTATTACTTTATGACTCAGGAAGAGTTTGAGATAGAAATAAATAGGGGAGGCTTTGTAGAGTGGGAAAGGATTTTCGCAGGGCATTATTACGGCACCCTTCTTAGGGAAATAGAACGCATCCAGGCTCTACAGAAGATACCTCTATTCGTGAAGGATGTAAAAGGGGCCTTGTCTCTCAAGAAGGCACTGGGAAAAGAAGCCCTGACTGTATTTATCTTACCTCCTTCTATAGAGGAGCTGGAGCGCCGACTCGCTGCCAGAGGAGTAAATAATCCCGCCGAAGTAGAAGAACGGCTAAAACGAGCAGAAGAAGAATTGAGCTTCCTCCCTCAATTTGATTTCATAGCATACAATGAAGATATTACTAAGGCTTCAGCCCGCTTAGAGTGGCTAATCCATCGCTACCTTTTATGAAGGTAGGGCTCCTCTTAGGGTCCTTCAATCCTATTCATCAAGGACACCTGCTTATGGCTCGCTATTGGCTAAATGAAACAGATATAGCTCAGTTATGGTTAGTGGTTTCCCCCCAGAATCCTCACAAGCCTTCTCAAGAACTTGCAAAAGCAGAACACCGGCTCACCATGGCTAAGCTTGCCACCCATGGTGACCCCCACGTGCAGGTCTCAGACATTGAATTCAGCCTTCCTCTACCCTCTTATACTATACAAACGCTAAATACTTTGAGAAAAGAACACCCTGACAAAGAATGGTTTTTGCTAATGGGGCTGGATACAGCTCATACACTACCCAGCTGGAAGGAAGGCATGCGGATTTTGCAAGAATGGCATGTATGGGTTTATCCACGGGGCGATACCTCCCTTTACACGCCTCCTCAGGGCAGATTTGTAAAGTATTTCGCAAAAGCCCCCAGGATTGATCTTTCAGCTACCCAGATTCGGAAATATGTAAAATCGGGACTTTCCATTCGTTACCTTGTACCCCCACCCGTAGAAGAGTATATTCATGCGCAGAGGATTTACTATTCGGAGAGCTCTGCCTAATCTCATCACTTTAGGAAACTTAGCTTTTGGGTGTTGGGCTATCGGACTAAGCTATGAGCGAGAATGGGAGCTATTTGCGCTTGCTATAGGTGGAGCCATGATATGTGACTGGATGGATGGATTTTTAGCCCGTTTTCTACGGGGGCAATCTGCCATAGGAAAAGAGCTGGATGCACTCGCGGATATTGTAAGTTTTGGATTAGCCCCTGCTTTTGCTTTGTATAACTACCTCAAAGAGCCTCTTCCTCTTT
>JANXCJ010000039.1:0-5240 GCA_025060275.1 Bacteroidia bacterium
AAAGGCTATCCCCAGACTTCCGCCTTTAGCTGTGTTTTACTGGGTGATGCAGAGCCTGATGCCTTGGCTTATTTTACTAAAAGGAGAGTGGAAATTATTACTCTTATGGACAGTAGCAGAAGGACTTCCCCTGCTCAAGTTTCGCTGGGTAGTGAAAAGTAAAAGGATTTTACGTTACCTCCCCTTGCTTCTCATCTATAGGTACTTTCAGGGTTTATGGATGACCTGGCTATATTTTAGCAATAAGAAAATCTGGTGGCGCGGTAGAGAGTATTGAATATCTTCTTTCCTTTGTGGCATGCGATGGCATACATTGGCGGTCCATGCAGGTTTAGGGCATGATCCCCAGACAGGAGCAGTCATGACCCCTGTGTATCTCACTTCTACATATGCGCAGAAAGCCCCGGGCATCCATAAAGGGTACGAGTACAGCCGCACCCACAATCCTACCCGCACAGCATTAGAAATGGCATTAGCCCAGTTAGAGGGTGCTAAATACGCGCTTGCTTTTTCCTCTGGCTTAGCCGCTACAGATGCTGTCTTGCGGCTTCTCTCTCCTGGAGATCATGTAATAGTTAGTCGGGACTTATATGGAGGTACTTATCGCATTATGCGAAAAGTATTTGAGCCATGGGGGATTCAGTTTGATTTCGTAGATACAACGGACCCTTCCAAAGTAGAAGAGGCTTTCCGCCCTAATACCCGTATGGTTTGGATAGAAACGCCCAGCAACCCCCTCCTCTATGTTTCTCCCATAGCTGCGCTGGCAGACTTAGCCCATAGGTGGGGTGCCAAGTTAGTAGTAGATAACACCTTCGCTACCCCTTACCTTCAAGCTCCCTTAGAAGCAGAGGCAGATATTGTCGTGCATTCAGTAACAAAATACATAGGTGGGCATTCGGACCTCATCATGGGTGCTGTGATGCTCAACGATGCCCCTACCTATGAAAAGCTCCGCTTTCTGCAGAATGCTGTCGGCGCCGTACCCGCCCCTATGGACTGCTTCTTGGTACTAAGGGGCATAAAAACCCTCCCCCTACGCATGCAGAAACACTGCGAAAACGCTCAAAAAATTGCAGAGTTCTTGGCTACCCATCCAAAGGTTAGCCGAGTATATTATCCAGGACTCTTAACACATCCCCAGTACCTCTTAGCTAAGCAGCAGATGAAATTGCCCGGAGGGATGGTCTCTTTTGAAGCCAAAGTTTCCTCTCCGGAAGACCTTATGCCACTGTGGGAGAATTTACGAATTTTCACTTTAGCAGAGAGTCTCGGAGGGGTAGAGTCGCTCATAAATAACCCCGCCTCCCTGACCCATGCCTCTATACCTGAAGAAGAGAGAAAGGCTATGGGTATCACCCCGGGTCTTGTGCGCCTTTCTGTAGGCATAGAAGATACAGAGGACCTGATAGACGACCTAGCCAATGCCTTGAATAAAATCTATAAAATCTAACTCAAAGTTCTCTCTAAGGAGGTTATTCTACCCTACTCTGGGGGCTCTCCGCCCGCTCTAATAATGGGTATTTTTATCAATCTCTGTAATAGGTTCTGACTGAAGCCTAACTAAGTCGGAGGAAGATTTTTTATCCATAAGTACTCCTATGCACTACGAACTTTTTACTTACCCCCTTGCGCTCATACCAGCTTTTTATCTAAAAGTCGTTAATCACTCATTCTGTGCAGGTGAAGAGAACTCAAATAAAATAGGGATAGATGAATAATCTCGTATTTTTGAGGTGTGCAAAAAAGCTGGGGCATACTCTTAGGGTTACCTCTCTTAGCCCAAATAGACCCTAGGGCTAACGAGCTCATCAAGCGCTCACGCAAAAAGCTCAAGTCTATGGAGTACATGACAGTTCAATTTACCTACTCTGTGGAGAATCGCGCAGATACTACAAAAAAGCGAATCACCAGAAGTGGCACGCTCCGTTATCATCCCAGAAAGAACCGATTTGCTGTGGATTTGGGCGATATAGCTATCCTCTCAGATGGCAAGACCGTATGGCAATTTCTCAAAAAGGAAAAGGAAGTAAACATCTCCAACTATGACCCGCATGAGGGATTCAGTCTTGAACGAGTCTTCAAGATATATGATCAAGACATGAAGGTACGCTTAGACAAAACAGAAACTTATAAAGGGCGTACTCTACACAAGATTTCTCTTTTTCCTATTAGTGACACCACAGACTATTTCCGTGTAGAGGTCTGGATAGAGGGAAAAACAGAATTGCCTGAGCGCATGCGCATATCAAACAGGGATGGGACGGTCGTTGACTACGAGCTCAAAAGTTATAGTACGCAGCCTCTATCTGACTCCACATTCGTATTTGATGTAAAGGCTCACCCGGGGGTTCAGGTAATAGACTTGCGGTGAGTCCTGTAGAGCTATCAGAGCAGGCTAAGCACAAAAAGAGTCTCTTATGCGTGGGTTTAGACCCTAGCGCGGAGGCCTTGCCTCCAGAAATCTGGCAAGCTGGTAAAAAAGACCCAAAAGCTATATATGAGTACTTAACTTATGTCATACAAGAAACCCTTCCTTACGCTATTGCCTACAAGCTCAATACGGCTTTTTACGAAAGGTGGGGAGAAAAAGGCTGGAGGATGCTGCACCAGCTCCGCCAGAGCCTCCCTAAGGAAGTACTGGTAATAGCAGATGCTAAGCGAGGAGACATAGCCCACACTAATTCGTATTATGCCAGAGCATTTTTTGAAGAGTTGGGTTTTGATGCAATCACAGCAAATCCCTTTTTAGGTTGGGAAGCCTTATCACCATTTTTAGCATGGGAGGGGCGATGGGTGTTTGTTCTCTTGCGCACAACGGAAGCAGCAGGATGGCAAAAGAAAATATGGCGCTACATCCTGCGAGAACGCCCCTTAGAAGCTGAGGCTTTCATAGGATGGGTATGGGGTGCGCATCATAGCCGGAGGCTGCACACCTTGAGAATAAAATGTCCCCAAGATTGGCTACTCATTCCTGGAGTGGGAGCCCAGGGGGGCAAAATTTCACATTATGTACCCCTCTTTCCTGCCCTGATAGGGGTGGGAAGGGCCCTTCTACAAGCAGCACACCCCAGCACTGCAGCACAAGAGTGGGCTACCTACACAGCTTCTTTCATCCCGCTATAATGTATCTTTGCCCTTCATGGCAGTAAAGCTAAGGTTGCGACGGGATGGACGGCGGCATTACGCTTTTTTTCACTTGGTAGCAGCAGACTCTCGTGCCCCCCGCGATGGAAAGTTTATTGAGAAGCTCGGCTATTACAATCCTAACACGAATCCCCCCCAAATCCAATTCAATCATGAACGCATCCTACACTGGCTTCAAAAAGGGGCTCAACCTACTGAGACTGTTCGCTCGCTCCTCTCCCGTGAGGGGATTTTACTCAAGCTTCACCTCTGGCGCAAAGGCAAAACACCAGAGGAGATAGAAGCTGCCTACCAGGCATGGAAAACCCAAAAGCTCGCCACACAGAAGAGCTAGTCCCCCTTCCTCTGCATGAGCTATTTCTGTGGGGACGAGTACTAAGACCTCATGGGCTTAGAGGGCATTTGCTCTTAGAGTGCTTTTCAGACGCACCGCAGAGATATGACCATACAACCGTCTGGGTATTATATCCAGAGAGAGATATAGCTTATCCACGCAGAGTTCTATTCTTTTCCAGATATCTCCAAAAGCCTACTCAGCAGGGCTCCCACAGTACCTACTGGCGTATCCTCTTGGAAGGCGTACCCGATCGCACAGCCGCCGAGAGCTTGCGAAGGGTAGAGTTATATCTACCTCGTACGCTTCTACCTCCACTAAGCTCACCCGAAGAGTTTTATTATGTAGAAGCACAGTCTGCTCGTGTAATAGATGAGAAAGGCGTCTATAGAGGTACCCTGAGGGAAATTCGGTTCGGCAAAGCCCATGATTTCTTTATCGTAGAAAATGACGCAGGAGAGCAGTTCTGGATACCCGCACCTTTTGTTTGTAAGATGGACAGACAGACAATCCCTCCCACTTTGTTAGTAAAAGGACCCGAAGGTATATGGGACCCTGACTTAGCTCGGGGTAAAGTAAGCCGCCCTACTTATAGAGATGCGAAGAACAAGTAGGAGAGACTTCGCTGCTGCAAGACACACTAAGAAGTGAAAAGTACATAGCAATGTATAACCCCACTCCTCCCAAAAGGCTTTACTCAAAAGGTACAGCTCAGACCCTTTTTCTACACACGCTTTACACTTTCCCAGAATAGGCGAGGTGCTTCTTCACGATAATATTTCTCCCACGTATCTCGTGGCTCATTATACCACACCGGTAGTAGAGCAATCCCCCACTGCTGGGCAAGAATAAAGCGTATGGGCATGGGTCTTATTAGCCCGTAGTGCTGGGCTCCTTTGAGGGCTTCTACCCACTCAGGGAGTTCTAGAGGCTTAGGACTCAGGAAAAGGGAAGGCATGAGAGGAAGTCTATCTTCTCTGAAGGCTAACTCCTGGACTACCGCATAGAAGCGCTCATAAAAGTCTTGAAGACGGTCGGGAAGAGGCTTATTTATCTCTTGCAGAGGAACTAAAACCTCTTCTAATGAAGGAGGTTTCAGAGCGGATTGGACAGCTTCATAAAGTCCTCGCTTATTGCGGAAGTAGTAATGAATCTGGGCTGTATGTACCCCGGCGGCGCGAGCTATCCGCTCTAGTCTAGCACCCTCATACCCATACTGAGCAAATTCCCGCAAAGCAGCCTCCTTTATACGCTGGGGGGTACTCACCACTACAAAAGTATAACTTCCACCTCTGAGGTCTATTAACTTTACCTTTGTATATGCTACGGTATCCAGCAGGGATCATAGGAATAGGAGCGTGGGCACAAGTCTTGACAGGAGACCTAATAGTCGTATCTGAAACAGGAGAGCCTTTTCGGCTCTATCTGAATGGAGAATGGATAGCGGAAGCACCCGTTACCCGAGCAGAGGCACATGACCTCCATGGAGGTCCTCAAAAAGCTACTTTTTACATTCACCCCGCCGAGGGACGAGTGATACAGCTCAAAAGAACCCTCCACGTAGAGGAGGGGTACGTAGAATATTATGCTATCCGCAAAAAGAACAAAGAGTATAAAGTCGTTTTATTCAATAGAACTCAGAAGGAAGCGACTCCTCCCCCCCCCGCGTCAACGTGCTCCCCTGGCCCCGCGGCGGGGGGGACGCCGGGCCCCCGGCCGGCGGCGGGGTCGGGGCCTCGGGGGGGGGGCCTGGGGGTGG
>JANXCJ010000039.1:5250-14220 GCA_025060275.1 Bacteroidia bacterium
TACACCTAACCCCCCTCCTCCTGCTGGCTCACAGAATCAAAGTACTACCATCGTCTTCAATCCTACCATCCAAGTCCAAACGGGTAGCGGAACCCAAATCAATACTCAGCCACCACCCACTGGAAATGTGCCCAATACCCCTCAACTACCCAGCAGTGGAACAGGTTATGCAGGCCCCTGCAACTGTCATATACCCATCAGCCGAGAGAATTTATCACAAGCTTTACTGCGCCTACAAAAAGAACCCTTTGAGGATACTCGCCTACACCTCGCCATGCAGCTCGCCCAGAAAAACTGCCTCTTAGCTCAAGATGTAAGAGAAATTATGCAGAGCTTCACCTTTGATGAAAATCGTCTAAATTTTGCTAAGTATGCTTATGATTATGTACATGATATAGGGAATTATATAATAGTTACTGATGCTCTTAACTTCTCATCCAGTAAAGAGGCTCTTATGCAATATATTGAGGGAAGACCAGCAAGGCACTACTGCCAGGGAGGTTCAACTTCTTCGCCTTCGCATATTTCATCTGGACCACGCCCATGTCGCCCCTGCATGGAGCCTGCGGCATTCAGTCAAGCCCTTCATACGCTTCGCTCTACCAGTAGTGAGCCAGCCCGCTTAGAAGTAGCCCGACAAATAGCCACCACTAATTGCCTCTCTTCTACACAGGTAAGAGAGATTTGCCGCACACTAATGGCGGAACCCAATCGGCTAGAATTTGCCAAGTTTGCCTATACTCGTTGCTGTGATCCGCAAAATTACTTCACTGTGGGAGAGGCTTTTGCTGCGGTTACGAGTCGGGAGGAGCTTGCTCGCTATATCCAGAGCCTTTCAGGTAGGTAGGGTCAAGTGCACTTCTTCTGGATATTTTGCTGGAAGAGATGGAGACTCCTATGGAGCGTAAGTCTACTATTAGCCCAAGAACCCCCCTCTTTGGAGAGGGGATACCTGCTCCCGACACGGGACACAGTCTATATATTGGTTGTCTTTGCAGAAGTAGACTACACTGAATGCGGAGGTTATGATCCCCATGAGGTCCAATACGGTCGGATTTGGCCTACCGGACCCGATGGGAAGTCGCAGGTTCCGTATGATGCGGAAATGTTACTGGATGCTACTCTCCCCCCTGGGCAAAAGCCTAAAGGCATCATCACTCGGACATATGTGGAAGCCTCTTTTGGGCAGTTTGTAGTTCTGGGGGACTACCTTCCAGAAGTACTACGCGTGTCTTGCAAAAAACTACCCCCTGGGAGTACTCAGAGTCTGATACAAGAAGTTTCTTTGATAGCTGAAGTTTTCCCCAAGGGTCAACTCACCACAGCCCACCACGTGCCTTACACTGCTTTTGATAGGTGGAAACTCCTTCCACAGCGGCCAGGCTTAGAAAAGCTACGCAGCCCCACCGACACCGCAGGGGGATATAAGCCACGCTTAGATATTCTCTTTATAATTTGGCGAAACTTAGCCTACCGGCTAAATATTCAGAAACCGCCCTTACCCTGCAACTATGGATTTGGATTATGGGCCTGTGATTATAGACAACCTTTAGGGATTTTCTCTGGTGGGATAGAAGCAGCTTCTTCTTATACTTCTTGCCATACAGCCCAAGGAGCGAGTATAGGTTTTCTGGAAGAGTTCTTCCATGGGCTGTACGGGGGTAACCACTGGCACACAGCTGGAGGAGCGGGATGGCATACTTTTCCTTTTATGCCAGTATGTCAAGGGCTCAGTGTTCAAGGCTCAAGGCCCACTTACGCTATCGGATACGACCGGTGGATCATGGGGTGGAAACCCCCTCACAAAAGCTACCTTATCAGCGCCCTTTCTGAAAGAGGCGAGGAGATATCTACTGACCTCTGCCAACCCCCCCGCCCAGAGACGCTGCGAGTATGGCTCCGAGATTTCCTCAGTAGCGGAGATGCTATTCGTATACGACTCCCCTACACAGAAAAAGGCGGCAGTGCAGTAAAAAACCAGTATTTATGGCTTGAGAATCGCCAATTTCTGAGCGATCTGGAGGTATGGGGATACCATGCAGGCCCAGAATGGTGCACGGATAAACCGCCAGAGAACAGAAGGGGCTTCCCAGGGCTCTATGCCTACATCCAGGTAGGCAAGGACCAAAAAGAAGGTCCTCTCATCTACACCACTGATCCCAACCATCCGAACGGCTTAGGAAGTTGGATCTTCATGCTATCTGCTGAAGGGAATTATGATTTTGAATTTCGCCAAATCCCTCATGGATGGGCTCTGGATAAGGCAAACAGCCTCCCTAATCCTTTCACAGGGATGAATGACTTATACTTAGCCTGGGATGCCGACAAAGATGGGCAGATTCAAAAAGGTGAGCCTCTTGGCATGGGATGGTGGGAGTGGAAAGGCGACTCCGCCTGTATTAGTGTATATAGCGCTGGAGATAAGGAGGACCCTTTTACTCTCCGAGATAGACCTCTTCTCAGCTTGGAAACTAACCCAGCTCCTGTGCCTGTCTATACCTTACGCTCAGAAGAGGGATATTCTTATCCTTCTCGGGCCCGCCCCAGTGCCTATGATAATAGAACTATATGGCTCAATAACCTTCATATAGAAATCATGAGAGAAAGGGAAGATGGCGCCATCCTCATAGAAATAAGATGGGATACGCCGTCTATACGCGGCTGTCATCGCTGGTGTGGGAATATCCATCTTTCCCCCAATCCGTATGACTCTTTAGCTCCTGCGCTCTACCTAAGAGGCACTATCGTAGTAGATAGAGGCATAAGCCCTGTCTATGCAGTAGCACAGAGTTACGATTCAGTAAGAAAAATTTTCTGGTTCTCGGATACAAGCCAGCTTGTCATTGAATCAGGCGCTATTCTGAGAATGAACAAGGGGGCTAAAATAATCCTTCGTGAAGGAAGTCGCCTCATTATTCAGGACAAGGGACGCATAGAGGGAAAGGGTAAAATCATCGTAGAGCCTGGAGGAAAGATAGAGGCTTCTGCAAAGGATGCTATACAAGTTGCCGTTTTATACCGGCGAAAACCCTATCCATTATTTCAAAGAAATATGTTGTTTATTGGTGCAGAAAAATGAATAAGCGTAGTATACAGAGCATTCTGGAAGCTGCCTTATCGGGGGAGTTTCTTTCGGTGGAGGAGGGGGTAAGGCTTTTCTATGAAGCTCCTTTGCCTTCTCTTATGGCGTATGCTCATGCCCTTAGGCTGCTCCTCAAGGCAGACACTCCCAACATCGTAACCTGGCAAATAGACAGAAATGTCAATACCACTAACATTTGCGTAGCCAACTGCAAGTTCTGCAATTTTTTCCGTCCCCCTGGACACAAAGAGGGTTATGTTACAGATGATGAAACCTACAGGCGCAAAATAGAAGAGACCCTTGCATTAGGGGGGGATCAGCTTTTATTACAGGGAGGACATCATCCAGATTTAGGACTTGCTTACTATGAGGAGCTTTTTCGCAAGTTAAAAAGTTGGTACCCTCATCTTAAGCTTCATGCTCTTAGCCCGCCTGAGATAGTTCATATAGCAGAAATGGAGGGGCTGAGTTATGAGGAAGTACTTCGGCGGCTGCGTGCAGCGGGCCTAGACTCCCTTCCGGGCGCAGGAGCAGAGATTCTCGTGGATGAGGTACGAAGAGTCATATCAGCAGGTAAATGTACTGCTGACCAGTGGTTGGAAGTCATGCGTACAGCTCACAGACTAAATATCCCCTCTAGTGCCACTATGATGTTTGGACATGTAGAGACCATCCCCCAGCGAATGGAGCACCTTGTGAAGATTCGTTCTCTGCAAGCAGAAAAGCCCGAAGGGAGCTTGGGCTTCACAGCCTTTATTCTGTGGCCTTTTCAAGACAAAGGGACGAAGCTGCGCCGAGTGCGAGGGGTAAAAAACCAGGTTACCCCTCACGAGTACATCCGCATGCTCGCCATAGCTCGGCTAATGCTACCTAACATACCTAACATACAGGTCTCTTGGCTGACAGTGGGGCCTGAAATAGCTCAAGTATGCTTACATGCAGGTGCAAACGACATGGGCTCAATTATGATAGAAGAAAACGTAGTCTCAGCTGCAGGTGCTTCTTACCGCTTTACTGCGAAGGAGATTCAGGCGGTAATTCGGTCGGCAGGTTTTGAGCCCCGTCTCCGCGATCAGCTTTATCGTTTCCGCGAAGAGATAGTCTGCTAAGAAGGAGGTTTAGACGGACGCCCAACCATAACCGATGTCTGGGAAAGCTCCTCGGCACTGCAATATTGAGGTAGCCCATTTCTACTTGCCACGAGGCCTGCTGCGGAAAACTAAGCGCTACTAAGAAGCGATTCTGGCGCAGATAGAGATGCCATCTACGCACAGGAGACCAATGAGTAAGGAAAAACTCATTTGTAAATCCTACCCATACTCTACCTACCGAAATCCTGTATCGGATGAGAGGTCGCATAAGCCCCTCCCAGTAGGCCCCATTCTGCCACCTCTGCTCCAAAGTCCCCGAAAAGAGCAGCCATGAATAAGGCATATACTGCCAACGCTCCACCAAGCGAGTCTGATAAAAGGCGGAAGGAAAGTAGGACCTCGCCCATACGCCCCCTACGGAGGCAACATGCGAAGCGCCAAGCCGTTTTGAGAATGCAAGCGTAATAACAACACTCTCCCACCCCTGCCTGACAAAACGAGGCTGTGTATTCAAGATAAGTTGGTAGATTTCCTTTCTGTCTAAGGACAGGTTTATTTGCTGAAAGGTCCATATACCCCTTGGAGCTTGAGCCACCACTAAAGCGCCCTGCAAATAAAGTAGTCCTATAAGCGTGCTAATCCTCACCTACTTAGGCAAGCCTACTGCATAATAGCTTGGAAAATAAACTCAACTTTCATTAGCAGCTATCTCCTTGTCAAATTCTTCATAGGTATGGTAAGATATAAGCTGATACAGCTCCGCTCGTGTCTGCATATAAGGTAAGTAGGTACTCGTAGAACCCTCCCGGTAAAGGCTCTCGTAAAACTTTTCCATAGCTCGAGCTGCCACGCGAAGAGCCGAAACAGGGAAAAGCGCTATTTCATAACCCATCTCAAATACCTCATCAGCGGAAAGCAAAGGTGTCTTCCCAAATTCTGTGAGATTTGCCAAGAGGGGTACGGGCACAGCCTCCCGTACGCGCATGAACTCATCCTTGCTGACAAGGGCTTCAGGAAAAATTATTTCTGCGCCGGCTTGCACATACATAAGGGCTCTGCGAATCACTCCTTCTATTCCTTCCACTGCCTGTGCATCTGTACGAGCTATTATTACTAATGTGGGCACGATTGCCTTTATGGCTTGAATTTTTTGAACCATGCTTTCAGGAGGCACGAGCTTTTTTCCACTCAGATGCCCACATTTCTTAGGCATTTCTTGGTCTTCTATCTGAATAGCAGCTACACCTACTTCTACTAACTCCCTTGCCATGCGCACTACATTTAGGACCTCTCCAAAACCCGTATCTACATCTACTACCAAGGGGAGCAGGGTAGATTGTACAATACCCTTAGCTCTCTCTTTGACTTCCTGTAGAGTTAGAAGCCCTAAGTCAGGCATGCCCATACTGGCAGAAAGAGCTGCTCCTGAGAGATACACCGCAGAAAACCCCGCTTTTTTTGCTAAGAGAGCAGCCAAAGGGTCATGAGCACCAGGCAAAACAAGTCTCCCTTGCTGAGCCAGCGCCAAAAAACGCTTAGCCAACTCAGCTTGCACAGGATGAGCCTCAAGAAGCCACGCGCTCATAAGAAGTGATCTCTCCAGGATGCATAAGCAGCTTCATAAGACGGTCTACTTCCACCGTGGTAAAGTCCTCCGACTCCGCTATTAGCCAGTATAGGTAATCTGCTTTGTTTGCAGGATAAACTCTGAAGAGAGCTTCCTTGAATTTCGCCTGCAGAAGTGGTAGGGCTTCTTTTCGGCGACGACGATGACCCACAGGATACTCCACTACCACTTTGTCCGTGCTCGTACCATCTTCAAAGAAAATCTGAATAGCATTTGCAATAGATCGCTTCTCAGGGTCTAAGTAATCCCGACTAAAGGCGGGATTCTCTTTTACCTCCATCTTAGTAATTAAGGCAGGGATTCGCGGGTCAGAAGCAATAGGCTCCTCATAGTGAGCATAGGTAAGTTCTCCATATAGAAGAGCTACCGCTGTCATGTACTGGAGAGAATGATCGCGGTCAGCAGGGTTTCGGAAAGGCCCTTTTTTATCAATGATACGCACTGCAGATTCTTGAGTTTCTATGAGGATTTTATCTATTCTCTCTATCTTGTCTTTCACTTGTGGGTGGAGTTTGAGAGCAGCTTCTACGGCGGTCTGCCCATGAAACTCGGCGGGATAAGAGACTTTGAAAAGTATATTTTCCATCACATAGCTGTCTAAGGGGCGTGCTAGTTTTACGGGCTGCCCCCCCATTATCACGGCTTCAAATCCCCATGTAGGGGCGGTAAGCGCAGTGGGGTAGCCTGGCTCCCCGGCTTTCGCAAACCAAGCCAGACGTACAGCGCGGCTCGTAGCATCGGCAGCAGCCCAGGATTTGCGTGGACCTGTATTAGGAAAATGTCTGTAAGTGCGAAGCGCTGCCCCATCAATAAACGCATGAGAGAGGCTACTCATTACCTCTTCTCGTTTGCCGCCCAAGAGCGCCGTAGCTACCCCCGCAGAAGCCACTTTGACAAAATGAACGTGATCAAAGCCTCGCCGATTGAGACTTACCTCTAATGCTAGCACCCCCTGTATCTCATATGCCTTAATCAGGTAGGTAAAGATATCCTGCATTGTGTATGGCTTCTCCCCATACCGCCGCTTCTCTTGAGACAAGTAGTCAGCTACAGCCAGAATAGCACCAAGATTGTCTGAAGGATGCCCCCACTCCTTTGCTAGCCAAGTATCATTATAGTCTAACCAGCGAATCAGCGCCGTAATAGCAAAAGCCCCTTGAATAGGGTCCATCACATAGGAGGTACCTGGAACCCTCGCCCCTCTAGGAAAGTAACTGGCGGGCAAAATAGGTCCTATCAGCTTCGTACATTCAGGCTTCTCTAAGGCTAGTAAGGCACAAGCTAAAGAGTCCATGAAGGCGATCCGAGCTGTCTCATATGCTTCCGCACTTTGAATGGATTTGCTCACAATATAATCGGCTATTTCCTGTAAAACAGGATCATAGCCACTGCTATGACCAGAAGTACTCATAACTGCAATCCCCGAGGTCCCGTATAAAGTACGCGAGGACGATATAGACGGTTCTCACTATGCTGTTCTATGATATGGGCTAAGAGTCCCGCGCTACGCGCAGCAAAGAAAATAGGTGTATAAAGCTCTATAGGGATTCCCAGTAAATAATACACAGGCGCAGCATAGTAATCCAAGTTGGGATAGAGCCCTTTTTCTGAGCGCATTATATCCTCACCTCGCTGGCACATAGCAAGGTACTCCTGCCCTTTACCTTGAGCTTGAATAAGCTGGTGTAAGACTTCCTTGAGGAGCTGCGCTCTGGGGTCCATGCGTCGCATATACACTCGGTGCCCGAAGCCCATAATGCGCTCTTTACGGGATAGCTTTTGACGGATAAGCTTATCCATCCCTTCTACATTTTGTGCTTCTAAGAGCATATACATCACTGCTTCATTAGCCCCTCCATGAAGGGGTCCTTTGAGGGATGCTACTGCAGCCGTAAGCGCGCCATATAGGTCTCCCAAAGTAGAAGCCACTACACGTGCCGCAAAAGTAGAATTCGGAAGCTCATGCTCACTGTAGGCAATTAGGCTTTGTTCAAAGGCTCTGACCTCTGGGGGTGAGACTTCCCTACGAACTATTACACGTAGGAAGTTTTCAGCAAAGCTGTAAGCTGGAGAGAAAGGCTGCGGTTCTCTCCCCTGCGCTACGTGGGTAAGATTAGCTACCATTTGAGCGATTTGACCGATAATGCGCGGAGCCCGTTCCTTTTCAGAAGAAGGGTCGGTAGAGCCTGCTTCTTTATCAAAGCCTCCTAAAGCAGATACGGCTGTGCGAAGCTGATCCATCGCATGCATCTCAGAGGGCAGCAAGCGGAGAATTGCATAGATTGCGTCGGGTACAGGACTTCCTACCATTTCTGCCTCTATTTCTTGTTGGCGCTGCTTGTCAGGTATTTGCTGGTCTAAGAGCAGCCCTACCACTTCTACATAACCTGCTCGCTGTATAAGGTCTAAAAGGTTATAGCCCCTTATTACAATCTCTTCTTGCTCGGTATCTAAGAAAGAAATAGCTGTACGAGCTGCAATTATGCCCTCTAAGCCCGGGCTATATGTTTTTTCTTCTTGCATATACCTTCTCTCCTTGGCAAAAGTATGGGAAAAATCCTTCTCTGAAGGAATAAGATCATCAGTGGTTTTGTGGTTCCAGATGAGCTAAAGTCCACGCCAGGGAAGCGACGAATATGGCGGTCTTTTTTAGCCTCTCAAGTTCTATCTTTTCGGGGTCATCCTCTACGGTATGATAGTCAGCATGTAAGCCACCGAAGTAGAATACTGCGGGTAAGCCTTCCTTTGCAAAAGCATAGTGATCACTTCTGTAGAAGAGCCGCTGGGGATCTTTGGGGTCATCATATCTATAGTCTAACTGCCAGCCACAGCACAGAGCATTTACGCTCTCTTGGATTTCCTTGAGAATAGGACTAATCTTGGCTGATCCAATAGCATACAGATAATTTTCCCCTTGCTTATGAAGAGTATCCGTGCGCCCCAGCATATCTGCGTTTATCACGGCTACGATAGAGTCTAAGGGCACCACCGTATCGCGTACGAAACGAAAAGCCCCCAGAAGCCCTTTCTCTTCTGCTGTAGTGTGGAAAAATACAATTGTACGCTTGGGAGCAGGAAGCTGACTCAGAACACGCGCTACCTCTAATAAGACCGATGTGCCCGAAGCATTATCATCAGCCCCATTGAACACCTCCCCCTTGGTATTTATC
>JANXCJ010000003.1 GCA_025060275.1 Bacteroidia bacterium
CTATGCATTAGCTACCCTTGCAGTGGGGTATACGGTTATTTACTTAGGCTATCATCTATATAGGCAGGGCAGCACTGAGCTTCTTCCGTGGAAGGGGCTGCCGGTACTATATGCTAATGTGTTTTTGTGCCTGATAGTTTATCCTTTGATATATCTTATAGAGCGAACTTTTCGTATAAGTTCGGACATCACATTTTTGGAATTATTGGATACTAATCATCCTCTTTTGAGGGAGCTTGCGCGTAAAGCTCCAGGTACTTTTCAGCATAGTTTAGCAGTAGCAGCCTTAGCAGAAGCAGCAGCTCAAAAAATAGGCGCTCACCCCCTCAAAGCCCACGTAATGGCACTCTTTCATGATATAGGTAAGTTGGAAGCCCCTCAGTTTTTTGTTGAGAATTTTGCTACTGTATCCCATGGGGGAGTACCCAATCCTCATTATAATCTGACCTTTCACGAAAGTGCTACGATAATTCGCAATCATGTTGAGTATGGTGTGTATTTGGGAATGCGCCATCGTCTCCCCAGAGAGATAATCGGAGGAATTAGAAGCCATCACGGAACGAGTTATATCCAATATTTCTGGGAAAAACAGAAGAGCCAAAATCCCCAAGAGGCTATGTTGTTAGAGGAAGATTTCCGCTATCCAGGTCCTCTGCCTACTACTAAAGAAGAGGCTATTCTTATGTTGGCTGATACACTGGAAGCCAGTACGCGCGCCATACCTTCACTCACCCCTGAAAAACTTCGGAAACACATCCAGAAAATGATTCAACAGCGAATAGCGGAGGGACAGTTGCGCTCTTCCCCGATTACCTTTGCTCAAATCCAAGAGTTAGAAGAGGTTTTCTATCAGCAGCTCCTTTCTCTCCATCATGCCCGCATTAGCTATCAGGAAAAACAGCCTGAGTTGGTATAAAAGTAAAAGAGAAGTGCCTTAAGTCACATTAGTATGGGATAGTACCGGAGGGGTAAGATACATCTTTTGTTTCATCATACGTTTTCCTGCTGGCGATTCATCGGATAAAGCTATATTAGGTGAAAGAGATGGGTTCTGCCCGTAGGGGATGAATGAAAAGCTCCCCATGTAAAAAAATTTTTCTTACTTTGTCGGGAACTTACATAAGACATTGCAGGTAATAGGTGGGTATCCCCGTCTATACATGGATGCGTAATGTAAGTGAAACATAAGTGTTGCTTATGAAAACGCAGAACATATTCGGCTTGAGCATGGCGTCCTTACTATTGTGGGGGCAAACAACTGTACTTGTTGATCCAACTAGTCAAGGAAGCTTTGAGGTCTCAGGCTCAGCAGGTTGGACAGTTGCTAATCAGTCGGGAAGCCCTAACCAGTGGTGTATTGGCAGTAGTGGTAAATGCTTCTCATGGCAGCAGGTGTGCTTATATAACCGATAATAGTAGCTGTACGGAGCATCACTACAATCCTAATACTTCTACGACTGTCCATTTGTATTACCCTATTACCATCCCTCTCGGACAAATTTATCTAACCCTCTCCTTCAAAGCTAAGCTTAAGGGAGAATATGCCGACTTGATGGAAGTGTTCCTAGTGCCTCGAGCTACTTCTATCATGGGTGGCCAACCCTTGAATAGTTATGCACGCCTATTCAAAGTTTTATATGACTCTGATGGTTATGAGCCCGAAGCCTATGTAGTCTCTCCTACGAACTGGGTCGTAGTTACACATCATACGTGCAGCGAACCTGGTGATTATTATTTAGTATTCACATGGAGGAATGATAACTCGCTGGGGCTTGACCCCCCCATAGTTTTGGATGAGGTTTCTTTGACTGCCTCAGCGGTACAGCCAGACCCTGGGGCAGCCCTTGGAAGTGGGGTAACTGTGATTAAATAACTTTCCCTATACTCATAGTTCTGTTCCTACTACTACTTGTGGGCAAGTAAATGACCTACAACCCTTCAACATTCGGAATAGGTGTAGTGAAAACTCATTTGGGAGGTGAAGACCGGGTATGGGCATTCACTGCACCTTAAGATGGATGTGTGCGTGTGTCATTTTATAGGTGATACCCTTGAGACTTCAGAGGCTTGGAGGTATTTCGGCCTGCAGCTTTTTGAGGGTAATCCGGTGGCTTGTGGTAGATGCATAGCGTCTCATACTACTTCTTCTCAGGCCCGACGCACACTCCAAGCAAATGTTATCGCTGGTAAAAAGTACTACTTACTTTTAGATAACTACACGCCTCCTGCATGTGGCCGCTTTTTAGAAATGCAGATTACGTTTACTACAGGTGGTTGTGCATCAAGTTTGGAATCTCTGGAGGGAGAAGCAGGTCTAAGCTGGTCCCTAAGCCCCTCACCGGCCTATGGTTTTATTCGGCTCAGTGGCTATCTTACCGATAGTCGTGACTTTCACATCCAGGTACTTAGTGCTAGTGGGAAACTAATCTATGAAGAATGGATAGGGGAAGTTGTTGGGCATTTCAATTATGTTATAAACTCAGGGTCTTGGAGCGGGGGCTTGTATCTAATCCGGCTAAGCGATGGTATAACCACTTCCTCTCGCTCTATTCTTATATTGAAGTAGATAAATAAAACAGCACCATGCTCGTATAAGAGCATTTGCCATAGTACGCATGTGTTGGTATCAATATCCCAGATTTAGCTGTAGACCCTGGCATGTTCTTTCCACTCTCGGGCATAAATGCCTATGCTTTGGGCAGTTAAGTAGCGAGTATAGCTGCATCACCTTTTACAAGCGGGCGGTATCTTAGGGAGGGCGAAGGAATCAGCTCTCCCAAGCCATACTCGGCCCAGCGTCTGTCTACTTTCTGGATAGTCTCTTCGTTCATCACGATTACATTAGGCCAGGGGCGAGCAAAGCCATCTAATTCAGCACTCTTAGTAGAAGCATCTAATATTAGATGGGGGCGTCCCTCAGCGTCACAGATGAGCTTTGCATCTCGCCGCATGTCGGTATTATTTGCGAATCGCCAGAACACATCTCCTAAGTCTTGGATAGACATATCGCCGTCAAGTAGGACAATTACTTTGACGCCAGCAAAAAGAGGATGACAAGCTATTTTTTCTCCTAAGGTTAGCCCTTGTTTTGGTTGGGTTTTTCTAAAGCGCCCTATCCACACGGGAATCCCCCGCTCCAAGAGGCGCAGATTTACTTCCTCAATTTCTGGAAATTCTTTTTGGAGAGCTGAGGTACCGAGAAGGCTCACAGTAGGAGAAGGATATGAGAGAGGAGGCAGTATGCGCTCCTCAGGTAACTTGCGCGTCCCATCTATGCCCAGCTTCCCTCCAAATCCCGCTTGACTGCATGCATGATCTAGGACATCTATAGGCCCTTGGCTAAAGATGATATCCGTACGAAGGTCTAAATTCTCCGCTATTAACTCAGCTACTCTCCAATAGTCTCTTAGGGGCACGTCTTTATCTACTATCAAGGCTATCTTAGTGAGCATTAGCTGTCCTGCACCCCACAGAGTGTGTATAGCTTTTAGACCTTGACCAGGGTAAGCCTTTTCAATAGAAGCTATAGCTAAATTGTGAAAAACACCCTCTATTGGCAATTCTATATCCACTAATTCAGGTAGAAACGTAAGGCGAAGCGGAGCTAAGAAGATTCTCTCTGTAGCTTTTCCCAGCCAGGCATCCTCCTGAGGGGGAATACCTACTATGGTAGCAGGATAGATAGCTTCTCGCCTATGCGTAATAGCTGTTACATGAAAAGCAGGATAATAATCGGGAAGTGAGTAATACCCTGTATGGTCTCCAAAAGGCCCCTCTAAAACTAAAGGCTCATGTGGGTCCACATACCCCTCTATCACAATATCCGCATCTGCAGGTACTTCTATGGGCTGTGTGATGCAAGGAACCATTTCTACTCTGCGGCGGCGCAAAAAACCTGCTAGAATGTATTCGTCTATATTCTCAGGCAAAGGGGCTGTTGCAACATAAGCATACACAGGGTCTCCACCAAGGGCAATTGCTACAGGCATCTTTTCTCCTTTAGCCTTCCAGGCCTCATAGTGGCGGCGTGATACTTTGTGTAGTTGCCAGTGGATCGCAGTGGTGTAGTCATCAAATACCTGAACTCTGTACATGCCGACATTGCGTATGCGAGTCTCTGGGTGATATGTATGTATAATAGGTAGCGTGATGAAAGGGCCACCATCCAAGGGCCAGCACTTGAGAATAGGGAGCATGGAAAGCCTTGCTTCTTTACCTATATGCACTACCTCTTGACAAGGGGGGTGTCGAAGCTTTACTCTGCGAGGAAGGTAGCTTGCTAGTTCTCCAAGGGTAGGCAGGAGTGCAAGCTTTTCTCGCAGGGAATTTTTCGGAGCTGTAAGCTTGCGGAAGAGATTTAGTACTCTCTCTGATACCTCTTCTATGCGAGAGGCTCCGAGCGCTAATGCCATGCGTCTCTCTGAGCCATAGGCATTTATCAGGAGGGGAAAGGAAGTACCTGTATTCTCAAAGAGCAGCGCGGGTCCGCCTGCTTTCGTAATTCGGTCAGTAATCTCAGTAATCTCTAAATGAGGTGAGACAGCTATAGCTATTCGCTTAAGCTCACCTGCCGCTTCTAGCCGGGCTATGAATTCCCGTAGTCCACCCCTCTTGGACATGCAAAATAGAAACAATAATCATGAACTCATATGCGTTCTATGACTATAGCTGAGGCGCCCCCTCCGCCGTTACATATGCCTACTGCCCCATATTTGCCTCCTGTATGATTCAGGGCTGTCAAGAGTGTGACTAATATCCGGGCTCCACTCGCACCTAGCGGATGCCCTAATGCCACAGCTCCGCCTAATATGTTCAACTTCTCTGTAGGGATGCCTAAGAGCTTTTGATTGGCTAAGGCTACGACTGCAAAAGCCTCATTTATCTCAAAGAGGTCTATCTCCCTTATTTGCATGCCTACCCTTTGGAGAGCTTTCTGAAGAGCATCTGTAGGAGCGATAGTGAACCACTCTGGCTCCCTTGCAGCGTCTGCCCAGCCGATAATCCGTGCAAGAGGAGTAAGTGAGTATCTTTTGAGAGCCTCTTCACTGGCTAAGATGAGAGCGGCAGCCCCGTCATTAATCTTAGAGGCATTCGCTGCTGTGATGGTGCCATCAGGCTTGAAGGCAGGCTTTAGGGTAGGGATTTTCTCAAAATTAGCTTTCTTAGGCTCTTCATCTTCTCGTATTTCTTCGGTTTTGCCTTTGAGTGTAATAGGTACGGCAGCTATTTCATTACGGAATATGCCTTGGGCTTGGGCTTCTTGAGCACGCTTGTAGGAAAGGATGGCATATTCATCTTGCATTTCTCGGGTAATTTGGTAAGTGGAAGCGCAGTTCTCGCTGATTGTGCCCATTGTCAGCCCACAGTAAGCATCCTCTAATCCATCTCGTAGAATGCCATCTATAGCTTGAGTGTGTCCATAGCGAGCTCCACTGCGCAAGTGTGGTAGATAGAAGGGCACCTGACTCATGTTTTCCATTCCTCCCACAGCGATAAGGTCTGCTTGCTGAAGTGCTATCGTTTGTGCTCCTAAGATTACTGCTTTTAGTCCAGAAGCACATACTTTATTGACAAGGGTAGTAGGTGTAGTGGGAGGAAGCCCCGCTTTGAGAGCTACTTGGGTAGCAGGTGCTTGGCCTAAGTTCGCAGATAAGACATTTCCGAAATATAGCTCTTCTATGGCTGTAGGGGGGATATTTGCTTGCTCCAAGGCTGCCTTTAGAGCGATTGCCCCTAAATCAGGTGCAGGGACAGCGGATAGGCTCCCCAAAAAGCTCCCTATGGGAGTACGCTTTGCAGCTACGATATATATGGGTCTCATAAGGGCAAATTAAGTAACTAAGTTAATCAATTTCATCTGCCGCTAAGAGGAGCATGCATGTCAATAATATGGCGCTTCCTTATTGCGCGTGAACGGGCTTCTGCCGTGAAATAATACCTAAATGTGGCATGAATTCTTGAGCGGCGAGCTTGTGTGGCTTCTAATACTGCCAACATGGCGGGGTTGAAATCACCTACCCAGCTCAGTTCTGCATGGGTAAAACCCATCTGGATCACAGGAGGTACGGGTAGGTACGCTAAAGCGGACTCTAACCCCCTTCGCTGAAATTTTGGACGAACCCCCATGAGCATAACTCGGAGTTTTGTGAGGATGCCATGCTTGCGGTACCAGGCATATCGGTTTCGCTTGCGCCACAGGAATGTAAGAAGCTGAAAGAGTGTAGGTTTTCCTCTCCATGGACGGAAAATCTGATTGAGGTCTGGGATAGCCAAAATAATCCCTGCTGGTTCTCCTCCCACGTAAGCAAAGTATATGAGTTCTGGGATGAGGATAGGCTTTAGGCTCTCCACTAAGCGGATAACTCGGTTTTCTGAGAGGGGTACGAAATGCTCATGAAATTGCCAGGCATCGTTGTAGATAGTGCGGAAGTCCATCGCATACTTGTATAGGTTGTGAAGGTCGGGGTAGGCAAATTCCACGCCCTCTTTTTGTGCGGCTCGCTGGGCGATACGAGCTATTCTCTCCGGAATTTCACTAAGCCTCAGCTCCCGAGACTCCTGCTGGAAATATAGCTCAAAACCATAGCGCGTAAGGAAGTCCGCATAATAAGGCTTGTTATAGGGCATTCCATAAGCAGGAGGTGAGTCAAAACCCTCAATGAGTACCCCCCAAAAACGATCATTTTCTCCAAAGTTTACAAATGCATCTGCTGCCTCCATGCCCCTTTCTGCGAGCCATGCCTGCGCCGTAGAAATAAGGTCTGCTGCTACTGAATAGTCTTCTATGCATTCAAAAAAACCCATTCCTCCTGTGGGCACAGCATATCTGTGGGCTTTGGGGTAATAGATGAAGCTTGCGATGCGTCCTAAAACTCGCCCTTTTCTATCTTGGGCTATCCACCATTGGGCTTCTCCCTCTGCGAAGTGGGGATTCTTGTTGGGATTGAATAGCGCGCGCAGTTCCATATCTAAGGGTCCTACCCAATTTGGATCCCCTGCATAGAGCTCTCGGGGAAGCTCTAAAAAGGCAGCTTGCTGGGTGGCATTGCGAACGGGTAGGACAGCCATCCGATTACAAATTTAGCGGTGGGGCTTCTTTCTGGTTTCTTGCCAAAAAGATTTATCCACTCTTCTCTCTATCTCTTTTTCTATGCTGTCAGGCAGTCGGGGGAAAAAGTCAATCCCTGTAAGTTTTTCTACAGAGTCTACAGGTACCAGAAAATCTAAGGGTCTTCGCTTAGAAGGGGCATGGGGTACTAAGAAAGCTACTGCACGAGGGGATTTTTCTGCCTCTATCCAATAAACTGCCTTGTAAAAGGCCCCTGGTACAGCTATGCGACTTTTCCCGATGTATTCTATGGGATTGCTCAGGATAGGGCCTGTGTATACCACTAATCTCTTCTTTTGTTTTGCCCACTGGCGCACTATGCTTTCTACCTCCTCCCAGATTCCAGCATTGAACTCATGGATTTGCGGGCTCATATTAGAGAGAAAGAAGGTCTCACTCATTCCTACTGAGTCCCACTTGAAGTCTCCAGCGGGCACAAGGTGTCCTCTGTCATAGCCTGAGTGCCGGTAGTCCTCTAAATTAGCGGAGCCTGTTTTTACCATAGGGTCTGGCCTGAAGTCCTGTGTGCGTCTTAGACGTCCCTTGCTCAGCTTTTCTCCTTCCAGAATGTGCACTGTCCAGCGGGGCTGCTCATTCTGCTCATCATAACATAAGGCATAATACTTGTGCTGGACTATTTCGCAGTTTGGCGATTCGGCAAAGGTGAAGGATAAGCTCAGCTGGGAAGGAAGCCCTAAACTTTCTTCCTTAGGCTTTGATAAAGGCTCTTTTTGAGCAGGAGTAGGAGTAGCTGGAGTGCTATCCTGGGGAGTTTGAGTGAAAGAAATCTCTTGGTACTTGGTGATGAGGGTGTGGGAGGCCTTTTGGGCGGCGAGCCTCTCCCAAATAAGCCAGGTAGCTACGCCCAAAACAATTAGAAGTCCCAAAAGGAGTAAAACACGCATAGCCTAAAAGTAAGCTTTTCAATGGTAGTTCTTAGTAGTTTTGTAGGCATGACGCATGAAGCCCTCAAGCAGCTTAAGGAGCGCCTCTCGGTGCTAAGGAGGTTTCTTTGACATCTCTCAGAGAGAAGCCTATGTCTCTGCCTTAGAGGCTCAAGCACAGGCACCAGATTTCTGGGAGGACCCTGATAGGGCCCAGAAAATCTTGTCTGAGCTAAAAGCTGAGCGAGAGTGGGTAGAGAAATTTCAGCGGGCTGCTTCGGCTGTGGAATTAGCCGAAATGGCTTTAGAGCTCAGTAAAGAAGATAGCTTAGCAGAGGATGAGGTTCGGAGGGCTTTTGAGGAGGCAGAAGAGTACCTCGTAGAGTTAGAGTGGCAGAAAATGCTTTCTTCGCCAGAGGACAGCTATGGATGTGTAATAGAAATCAATGCAGGTGCAGGGGGTACGGAGGCCCAAGATTGGGTGGCTATGCTGGCGCGTATGTACACTATGTACGCACAAAAAAAAGGTTGGAAGGTCGGAATCATTGATGAACTGATAGGGGATGGGGCAGGCTACCGAAATATTACCTTAGAGATAGATGCTCCCTATGCTTATGGCTATCTGAAAGGAGAGAGTGGCGTGCATAGACTTGTGCGAATTTCCCCCTTTGATGCTAATGCGCGTAGGCATACTTCTTTTGCCGGCGTCTTCGTTTATCCACTCGTGGATGATAGAATAGAAATAAAGATAGATCCTAATGACTTAGAGTGGGATACATTCCGAGCTGGAGGGCATGGGGGGCAGAACGTAAATAAAGTTGAAACAGCTGTCCGAGTGAAGCATATTCCCACGGGAATTGTAGTAACTTGCCAGCAAGAGCGCTCTCAGCATCAAAATCGTGAAAAAGCCCTACAGATTCTCAAAAGCCGCCTCTATCAATTGGAACTCCAAAAGAGACAAGAAGAAAGAGCTAAGATTGAGGCGCAAAAGCGCCCTATTGAATGGGGCTCTCAGATTCGCAGCTATGTGCTACATCCCTATAAGCTCGTCAAAGACCTTCGCACTAACTACGAGACAAGCGATGCTTTTGGGGTATTAGACGGAGATATTGAAGCTTTTTTGAAGAGCTACCTTCTGCAATTTTCTTGAGGGAAGAACTCTATCTTAGCGTAAGTATTCCTCTATCTTAGTCTCTTCCTGTTTATCTTCTTCTGAGGGGGATTGGCAGTCGGGTAGTTTGATTCCTGGGGGAAAGGGAATGCGCCTGCGAGGTAACTTGAGAGAAGTATCTGAATAGGCAGCTTTCATATACAATGCCCAAATAGGCATTGCCATCCGTGCTCCTTGTCCATTCACTAAGGAGTAGAAATGTACGGCTCGGTCGGCTGTGCCTACCCACACCCCCGTTACAAGCTCTGGGGTAAAGCCTACAAACCACCCATCAGCATGGTTTTGCGTAGTACCTGTCTTCCCGCCTATATCTAAATCTGTCAATCCATAACGCCAGCGCAGCTCACCAGCCGTCCCCGCTATGGTAACCCAACGAAGCATATCCACCATGAGATAAGCAGTTTTCTCGCTTAGAGCCCGGCGACTTGTGCTGGTGAAGCTTTCTATAAGGTTTCCTCTTCTATCCCTTATTTCTCTTATGAAAATAGGCTCTCGCCAGATACCCAGCGCAGGAAAGCAACCATATGCACTCGTTAGTTCCAATACACTGAGGTCACATACTCCTAATCCTAAGGCATACACAGCTTCCAGCTCCGACTGAATGCCCATACGACGAGCATACTCCACTACTACCTGCGGACCTAATGCTTTCATAAGGCGAGCAGTAACAATATTCAGTGAAAGGGCTAACGCTTTTCGGAGCTGTACCTTACCGCCTATTTCTCTGTCGGCATTTCTCGGGCTCCAAACCGTGTCCCGTCCATCTACGCGCACTGGAATCTCAACTGGCACATTGAGCTCTTCATAACAGGGAGAGTAGCCATTATCCATCGCTGCTGTATATACGAAAGGCTTGAAGGTAGAACCCACCTGTCGCTTAGCTTGAATCACATGGTCATATTTGAAGTAGGTATGATTGATGCCCCCTACCCAGGCCTTGATTTCGCCTGTATGGGGGTCTATCGTAACAAGTCCTGCTTCTAAGAAACGCAAATAATAAGCCAAAGAGTCCCACGGCGTGAGTATCGTATCTATGTACCCTGGTGGATTCCAAGAAAAAAGGTGCATGCGTACGGGCTGATGGAACTGCTTGTAGATTTCCTTTTCGGGTACGCCTGCACTTTTGGCGACATTGTACCTTTCACTCCGGAGCATGGCTCGCCACAGTATGCTTGTATCTTTTTTCCAGGGAAGGGGGCGGCTGCTTAGCTCTTTCTCAAAGACTTTTTGGAATGCTCTCAGGTGTGCTACCACGGCAGACTCGGCATGCATTTGCAGGCGGCTATCTATGGAGGTGTAGATTTGGAGACCATCTCGGTAGAGATCATAACCTCTTCCCCTTGCCCACTCTGTAAGCCAACCTCGGAGGTATTCTCGGAAGTAAGGCGCTAATCCCTGGCTTTGACTAGCCGTGTGAGGGGCAGACCCTACACCTAAAGGTTGACGCCGAGCTATCCTTGCCTCTTCTGCCGTGATGAAGCCGGCTTCTACCATAAGATCCAATACAAGATTGCGTCGGGCCAAGGCACGCTTAGGATGCTTGTAAGGGCTGTAGTAAGTGGGTCCTTTCAAAAGCCCTATCAGAAGAGCTGCCTCAGAAAGGGTCAATTGCTGAACATCTTTTCCGAAGTAGAACCTACTAGCAGCCTGTATTCCGTAGGTTACGCCCCCAAAGGGCACCGTATTTAGATACATCGCGAGGATTTCCTCTTTGCTATAGTGGTATTCCAGGAAAATTGCTACAATCATCTCCTTTAGCTTACGGCTGATAGAGCGCTCTACACCTACGGCATCGTAAAGATTGCGAGCAAGCTGTTGTGTAATGGTACTGCCTCCCCGAGTCCTACCCGAAAGAATAGAGAAAATAGCTCCTACTATACCCAAGGGATCAATTCCAGAATGCTCATAAAAGCGCCTATCCTCTACTGCGATTAGGGCATTTTTGACTACAGAGGGGATAGCGTTAGCAGGTACTCGCACTCTGTCACTGTTCAGATAAAAGGTTCCTATTATTTTCCCATCAGCGGAATAAACTACGCTGGCTAATTCAGGCGTAGGGTCCTCTAATGTACGGAAAGAAGGCATATCTATGAATACATATAGGAAAAGCCCTAAGGGTATTCCCCAAAGGAAAAAGAGAACAATTCCGATGAGTAAAGCCCTCTCTTTGCGATACTCAGGATTTAACTGCCACATGCTTTACTGAGTAAAGCTGTGGTAGAATAGTTTGGAACTAAGGGAAGGATGATTACTTCACCCCCCCATTCTCGGACGTATTCACTGCCTACGACTTTGTTAGGCGTGTAGTCTCCTCCTTTTACAAGCACTTGTGGTTGAATTCGCTGAATGAGTCGTAGAGGGGTATCCTCATCAAAGACTACTACCGCATCTACGAATTCCAGTGCAGCTAAGAGGCGCGCACGAGATTCCACAGGCTGTATGGGGCGGCGAGGACCCTTGAGACGCCTCACAGACTCATCACTATTTACTCCTACAATCAATACATCCCCCAGTCGGGAGGCCTCTTCTAAATACTCCACATGTCCTAAGTGTAAAATGTCAAAACACCCGTTTGTAAAGACAATTTTCTGCTCTAAAAACCGCCAGTAAGCCAGCCATCTCTCTAAGTCCTCTTCATTGAGAATTTTCTGTCGCGTTTCGTACATTCTATTTTTGCAGGGTGCGTGCTTGGGCAAAGGTAGGAATTTTTTTCCCACTTCTTGTTTGGGCGCAAGAGTACATTCCTACCCGTCTTGTAGTATATGATGAGCTTATAGATCGTTTCTTTCATATTACTCACTGGTCTCTTTCTGGGCAGACGGCTCGTCCAGATACTATCCTCTACCTCAAAGTTGCTGAGAATGTACCTCCCCTTCATCGCTTCCCTAACCTTCAAGCCCTTTATCTTTCTGGAGTAGAGGAGCTTGATCTGGATGCTCTTGTAAAGGAAATCAAGAAGTACTGCCCTAAACTCAGAGCATTAGCTTTAGAGGATTGCGAAATTGTAGATATTTCTCCTCTGGCTCAACTAAATCTACAAGGACTGCTGTTAGATCAAAACCCTATCACGGACTTTTCGCCCCTTAGCCGCTTCAAAAATCTTCAGTTTATCAGCTTAGCGCATACGGGTATTCGTGATGTGAGTGTACTGGGACAAATTCCTACCTTGCAAGCGATAGACCTGAGTGAAACGCCTGTGGCAGACCTCAGCCCCCTTCGTACTCTCTCTCGGCTACGAATGCTCGTGCTTTTCCGGTGCAGGGAACTAAAAGACCTAACGCCCTTGCCTAACTTTACAAACTTAGAATTATTAAATATCTCTCATATACATCATAGTGTAGCTAAAGATATCCTTTTCCAGATAAGCAGACTATCAAACCTGAGGGTCCTACAAGCCCAAGGCGTAATCCAAGACGTGGCTATTTTAGCTGCGATTGGCACTCTGACGCAGTTAGAGGAGCTTACGATAGGGCAAAATCCTGCTATTCAGGATTTATCTTTTGTGAGGCTTCTTCGTAGGCTCTTATATTTAGATGTTCATCACTCTTCGGTTCGTGATCTTTCTCCCTTGGCAGGTCTGCCCAACCTTGTGAAGCTCTCCATTGGAAAGAACCAGATCACCTCATTAGCGCCTCTTAGGCAGTGTCCTAAGCTATCCTATCTATACTGCTATGAGAATCCTATTCAAGACTGGGAGAAGCTCTTAGAAATACCCTCTCTGAGCTATGTGATGTTGAGCCGAAATGATTTACCGCCCGAACGCCTAAAGTCCCTAAAAGCACAGCTGCAGTGGAAAGGTATCAAGGTGGATATTCCATGAGAGAGGAGGAAGAGGAGATACCTACTTATGAGCATCATACCTTAGTGGTAGACCCAGGGCAGGCACCTCTTCGTTTGGATCAATATTTAGCACAACGGCTTACGCACTTGAGTCGCTCTCGTCTGCAGCTTGCGATAGAGGCAGGGCTCATTACGCTGGATGGCAAGCCAGCTAAACCTAGTACTCGAGTAAAGCCCAGTCAGGTCATCGTGGTAAGGCTTCCTTATCCGCCTCCATTAGAGTTACAGCCTGAGCCTATCCCCCTCACTATTCTTTATGAGGACCCCTACCTTTTAGTGGTAGATAAGCCAGCAGGAATGAGCTGCCATCCCGGTGCAGGTGTTTATTCAGGTACCTTACTCAATGCTCTGCTTTTCCATCTCCAAGGGACAAACCTACCTGCCTCTGAAAAGAATCTCCACCGTCCCGGTCTGGTACATCGTATTGATAAAGATACTACGGGAGTACTGGTAGTAGCTAAAGAAGAGCGTGCCTACATGGGTTTGGCTAGTCAGTTTTTCTCCCACATAGTTGAAAGACGCTACTATGCACTAGTATGGGGGCATCCCAAGCTGGAGGAAGGTACTATTCGGACCTTCATCGGCAGAGACCCACACCAGAGAAAAAAGTACAGAGCCTTTCCTGAAGGAACCCAAGGCAAACTTGCCATTACACACTGGCGCATAATACAGCGCTTCCCTTTAGCTACTTGGATAGAATGCCGGCTTGAGACGGGGCGCACCCATCAGATTCGGGTACATATGGCTCACATAGGGCATCCCTTAATAGGAGACAAGGTGTATGGAGGTATGCGTCCTCGTGTGCCTATTCTAAGCCCTCGTTTGGGCCAGCAGGCTCATTATCTTCTCCAGCTCATGCATAGGCAGGCTCTTCACGCAAGGAGCCTCGGTTTCTTTCATCCTATCACGAAGGAGTGGCTATTTTTTGAGTCTCCCCTTCCTGAAGATTTTGAAAAATCACTGGAATTTTTGAAGTCGCTATAAGACTCCTTAGGATAGCTCACCTTTTCTTTCTGGAATCCTTACCCCTACGGCTTTTTTTACTTTTGCGCCATGCCTAAGGTGATGGTAGTGGGTGCGGGCGCAGTAGCCCAGGTCACCGTATGTAAGCTAGCTCGACGCCCTGATCTATTCCCGGAGATCGTATTAGCTAGTCGCACTTTTGCTAAGTGTCAGAAATTAGCTGAACGCTACCCGCAGACTCGTATAATCCCCGAAGAGCTGAATGCAGATGATAAAGCCCAAACCCTAAACCTGATAGAAAAACATCGCCCAGTGCTCGTACTAAATCTAGCTCTTCCTTATCAAGACCTTTCACTTATGGACGCATGCTTGGAAGCGGGTGTAGATTATCTGGATACAGCCTCCTATGAGCCGCCTGAGCTTCCCCTCTATGAGTACAAGTATCAGTGGGCGTACAAAGAAAAATATGAAAAAGCAGGAATTACTGCCATATTGGGAATAGGCTTTGATCCAGGTGTAACTAATGCCTTTGTAGCTTATGCAGCGCGACACTTTTTTGATGAGATACACTACTTAGACATTATAGACTGCAACGCGGGGGATCACGGGCTTCCTTTTGCCACAAATTTCAATCTGGAAATCAACCTAAGGGAGATTACCCAGAATGGACGCTACTATGAAAATGGGAAGCTGATAGAGGTCCCACCTCTCTCTATTTCCCAAGATGTCCGTTTCCCTGAGATAGGTGTAAGAAAAGCCTATCTTATATTTCATGAAGAGCTGGAGTCCCTGGTGAAAAATTTCCCCACCATTCGTCGGGCCCGCTTCTGGATGACTTTTAGTGAGAAATATCTTATGCACCTAAAGGCATTTATGAATGTAGGGCTAACTCGCATTGATGCAATAGATTATGAGGGTCATCCTGTTGTGCCTATAAAATTTCTGCAAAAGCTCTTGCCTGATCCTGCTGCGCTCGGGGCGAACTATAAGGGGTGGGTCTCCATTGGTGTGCAGCTGCGAGGTGTATATCAAGGTCAGCCTCGCACAGCCTTCCTATATACGAATATTCGTCATGAGTGGGCTTATCAGGATTGCGGCTCTCAAGCCGTAGCTTATACGGCTGGGGTCCCGCCTGCGATAGCCGCAGAGCTTATTGTAACAGGTGCCTGGAAAAAGCCAGGGGTATGGAATGTAGAGGAGCTCCCTCCCGAGCCTCTCTTAGAACTTCTACCTGCTGCGGGATTGCCTTGGAAAGCTGTGATAGATTATCCTTTAGATTTCATAGATATTCCTCAAGAATGACTCGCCTGAGCGTAAATATTAACAAAGTAGCTCTTTTGCGGAATTCTCGGGGAGGTAATTTGCCAGACGTAATTGCTTTTGCTCAAACCTGCGAGCGTTTAGGGGCGGATGGGATTACCGTACATCCTCGTCCTGACGAGAGACATATAAGAAGAGCCGATGTAATAGCGCTTAGAGATGTACTAGGAGTAGAGCTAAATGTAGAGGGCTATCCTTCTCCGGCTTTCCTGGCTCTTATTCAGCAGGTGAAGCCTACACAGGTTACTTTAGTACCTGATCCACCGCAAGCACTCACCTCCGACAGAGGATGGGATATTATAGGAAATAGAGAGTTCTTAGTTCCTATACTAATAAAACTGAAGGAATGGCAAGTCAGAGTAAGTCTTTTCATTGATCCTGACCCCTTACAGGTGGAAGCAGCCGCAGAGATAGGAGCAGATTGTGTGGAGCTTTACACGGGTCCTTATGCCCAGCGGTTCCTCGCTGATCCTGAGGGGGCTATTTCCCCTTATCGTGAAGCTGCTTCTCGGGCGGCAGCTCTTGGCTTGCGCTTACATGCAGGACATGACTTGAATCTCCTCAATCTTCGTTTCCTTCGGCAAAATTTACCTAACCTAGTGGAGGTATCAATCGGCCATGCGTTGATAGCTGATGCTCTATATTTGGGAATTGAAGAGACGCTGCGTCGTTATAAGCAAGCGTTGGAATGAAGTTTTCTATTCTTATTCGTTTTGGAATTTCCTTGCTTCTTACAGTCGGTGGTGCTTTAGCCTTGGATGCACTCATACCTCTGCATAAGTGGGGATGGGATATACGAGATTTGATCTATCGTCGGCTTCCTCCTCAATCACCCGATACGCAGATAGTTATCGTGGATATTGCTAAGCTAAACCGTGCTGCACTCGCCCAGCTTCTCAAGCGATTAGCTATGTCTGATCCTCTTATTATTGCGATAGATGCAGTTTTTCCCACCCCTCTTTCAGGAGAAGAAGATAGTCTATGGCAAAAAGCTTTGTGTGAAGTTTCAGTGAATGTGCCTGTCTGTCTGGCAGCTACACTAGACTTGCGTAAGCCCATAGAAGAAGCGCCTGTTCAATCTGTGAGTATGACTGCTTTCACCCAGTGTGTAGAGCAGGCGTATGCTAACATGATTACGTATGAACCTTATGCCCCCAAGACGGTGCGTGAATTCATACCTTATACAGTCTCAGACTCAGATACACACTACTCTTTAGGTTTACGAGTAGCTCTTGCCTTAGACCCCTCTCTTCTTGGGGAGCTTCCGAACCTAATCGGAAAGGTTCCCATTCGTTACTTAGGAAATCTGGAACATTTTTACTACCTAAGTGGTGAAGAGGTCCTGCGTGACACTAACTTGCCTAATTGGCTTCAGAATAAGGCACTTTTCTTAGGATTAGTGGACCCCCTAAAACTCACGCTGGAGGACATTTTCTTTACTCCCCTCAATGCAGCTTTTCTGCGGCAGGATTTCCCTGATATGTATGGTGTGGTGATTCACGCAAATATTACTTCTATGCTTCGTCATAGAAGATTTTATGAAATAATCCCTAAGATATGGGCTGTACTTCTCTTAGGTCTTTTTCATCTTTTCTTATTTTTCCTATGTGGGTACTTAGAGGGAGCATGGCGATGGGTTAGTATTCGCCTCTCCCAGATTTTAGCTTTCATAGGAACGGTTGAACTTACAATAGAATTAGGTGTCAGGGGGTTCTGGTTTCCCATAGAATCCCTTTTATGGGGGATAGTAATAGCTGGTGAGCTACTAATATGGCAGCGGCGATGGATGAAATTGGCATAGATTTTGCCCTGGAACTTTCCATATGTGGTCGCTACGAAAACTATCAGCAGTACTTTTGTATGCATTTGCCGCCGTTCTGTGCGGGCAAAATGTAACAATCCTTGCAACTAAAGGAGATGTCCAAGTAGAGCAGCCTAATGGCACTTGGGTAAAAGCCACAGCAGGGATGAAAGTGAATGAGCAGCAGAAGATTAGAGTAGGCAATCAATCTTATGCTGCGCTCGTATTTCCGGGTAATAAAACGCGAGAACTGCGCCAGGCAGGCACCTATGTGTTATCACAACTCCTTGCGCAAAAGTCTAGTGTAGATGATAACCCTTATGCGGTTCGTTATACAGGTTATATCCTGAACCAGGCTGTGGCCTCTACCGCAGGTCGTGCGTCTGGAAAGACATTAGGGGCTGTAACTCGTTCTACTATGGCGCCTGCTCCTCGTACCCCTGCTCAGTCTAGCTTCTATGCAGAAAAGATCGTATTCGCCTGGGACCGAGTGCCTGGCTCAGAGGGATACATTGTTCAGATTTTGGATGATACTGGTCAGATTATACACGCTCAAGAAGTAGCAGCAGACCAAACTGCTGTAGAAATTTCTACTCTTGGTAATAAACTCAAACCAGGGGTCTGCTACTACTGGCGTGTGAGTACTCGTCGTCATGCTAGTTTGCATTCTACAAATACGTGTTTTCGTATCTTGAGTGCGGATAAAGCCGCAGCTATAAAGAAGGAGGAAGAAGGGCTGCGCCGGAATATAGACTTGAATACAGCCCTTGGCCAGGCTCTCCTCGGAGCTTTTTATGAGCAAAATGGCCTATATGGTTATGCATGGAGCGCCTATAATCAGGCGGTAACCTTGGAGCCAGGAGCAGATGGGTATGTAGCTCTTCGGGATGCGCTTCCTCAGCGCGTAAGCCAGCAGGCCTCTGTTAGTGTAAGCGAATAAATACAAGATTGTAATGTGGATAGGACAGTGAGTCTCTATGAAGAGACTCACTGTTTTTTTATTTTTTTGTAGGATGAGCAAAGCAGGAATAGCCGTGCCTCTTCCTATTCTTTATCAAAGAGTGAAATGGATATATCCCTTTTTATTTGATGAAATTGTGGTGCGCAGTACGCCGCCCTTGCGCGAGGTAATGAATCGCTATCCCAAAGTTCTGCATGTGGTTAGTCATGCGGGTACCTTGGGATGGATTCCGGCTATTCTGGGACTGCTATGGGCTGCGATACTAGAGGGGGGAAAGGAGCGACGAGCAATGGGTTTATTTCATCGGGGATTGTATAGGTTCGGATTGAGTCGCTGGATATTACGCACAGTTTTTCAGAGTTATGAACCTCCTACCTTTGCTAAGGTGATACAGGCTTTTCAAAAGGAGCCTGTTAATGATATAGCTCTATTTCCGGAGGGGGATAACTGCATACTCGGAGATGTGTATGAAATTAGACCTTTCCGCTCCCCGAAATTTATTGAGCTAGCTATAGCCGTAGAAGCACCCATCTTAGTAACCGTGCATCGCGGCTCAGAAGAGTGGGGCAAAGATTTTTATATTCCTAGCTGGATGCTAAGGTGGATAGCTAAGTGGCAGCCCACTTACATTCGTCCCCTAATGAAAAATCCTATTTTGAATTTGCCTATTCGCATAGGGCGCATTCCGAAGTTTAGTATGCGCTGCTCCCTTTATTTTCCGAAGCTCTCCTATGATCAGCTAAGCTCTCGCCCGAGAGAGAGATGGTTTCAGCTGCATAGCGAAGCACAACGCGTCAAGCGTCTGATGGAAGCTCTCTTACAGGATATGCCTTATGTCTGAGAATACTGCCCTAATGGAGCAGTACAAATCAATAAAGGAAAAGAATCCCGGTGCTATCCTCCTTTTTCAGATCGGCGACTTTTATGAGACTTTTGAGGAAGATGCCCGTCTCCTGTCTTCCATTTTAGGTATTACACTTACCCGCAGGAACAATGGTAGAGCAGGGGATGTAGCACTGGCTGGGTTTCCTGTAAAAGCACTGGATACCTATCTCCCTAAGCTGTTGGAAGCAGGATACCGAGTGGCTATATGTGATCAGGTAGAACCGCCTCACAAGGCTAAGAAGGTAGTTCGGCGAGAGGTAACTGAGGTGGTGAGTCCGGGAGTTTTTTGGGGGGGTGAAGAAGAACAAATGGATGGGCACTCCGCTTACTTAGCAGTTTTCTGGGCTCATAAGGCTACGGAAGCAGCGATAGTCCTCGCAGATGTTACCCGCACGGGTAGGATTTACTACTATGCTGGTTCTCTATCTCAGATAGAGGGGGTGCTGACGGCTTTTCAGCCTGTAGAGAGTCTGATTTATACCCAGCAGCGGAGTTTATGGGACAACCTTTTTCCTGGTGCAGCGCGAGTAGAAGAGCTGCCAGAGTGGTACTTTGATACTGGCAATCTACCCTCCCTTTTTGCAGAGGTATACGGGTATGAAGCTCCCAAAGGCTCTATCGTATGGGAGTCATCTCCTCAAGCGGCTGTTTTGGCTGCTCTTTTAGGATACCTACGCTCTCTCAAGCAAGTACTTCTACCTCATCTACGCTTTCCTGTTCCTCTACCTGTAGGGGAAGCCTTTCTTCTTCCGCGGGAGACGTTGCGGCACTTAGAGGTGTTAGCTCCTCTTCACCCTGAGGGCAAGAGTCTTTTCCAGGTGCTCTGTTTGACTGTTACAGCAGCAGGTAGTCGTCTTTTGCGCGTTCGCCTTACCTTACCTCTTCGTGAAAGAGCTAAGATTGAGTATCGCCTTTCTCAGGTAGAAGCAATTTACGCTCATATAGAGAGTGTCTCTGTCCTTCAGGATAGGCTTCGCGCAATTGGAGATTTAGAGCGTAGAGTAGCGCGCCTTAGCGCCCGGAAATCTTCACCCCGAGAAATAGCCCAATTGTACTATTCTCTCAGAGCTGCTACTGCTTTATGGGAAGCTCTTCCTGCTTCCTATCAAGGAGCGCCTAAAAATAGCTTTTCTGATGTATTAAGAGCGGTGGAGCTAATCTATGATTTTCTTATTCTCTCTTCTGAACCTCCTTATACAGGAGAGAAAATAGGAGAAGGCAAGGTAATCCGTGAAGGGCTAAGTGCGGAGCTGGATCGGGCTCGTTATATACTCTCCCATGCACACGAGGAGCTCAGCCGATTAGAAGAAAAGGAAAGAGCCCGATTAGGCATACCTTCTCTAAAAATTCAGGAGAATAAGCAGTTAGGGTATGTATTTTGTATCACTTCTACTCATGTAAATAAGGTACCTCCTGAGTATCGCTTACGTCAGCAGTTAGCCCAGGGGGTAGCCCGTTACAGCAGTGATGAGCTAGATAAGCTAAATGCGGAAATAGCTTCGGCACAGGAGGTCCTGGCACAAGAGGAGGCTCGGCTTTATGAGGTGCTTTTAGAGCAGATTAGAGTTTATATCCCTGCAATGCAGGAGGTAGCTCAATGGGTAGCTGAGGTGGACGTAGATGTAGCGTTAGCTTTGGCAGCCCACCGTTATGGATATGTGCGCCCGAAATTTACTGATAAACCTTCTATTACTATACGCAAGGGGCGCCACCCTGTGATAGAGCGTTTTCTACCCCCTCATCAGCCATATCAGCCTAATGATCTGGTGCTTACACCTGAGCAGCGCATCCTTCTCCTCACAGGGCCTAATATGGCGGGCAAGTCTGCTTACATGCGTCAGAATGCGCTGATTATCCTTTTGGCTCAGATAGGTAGCTTTGTGCCAGCAGAATCTGCCTGTATTTACCCTGTGGAGCAGATTTTTAGTCGGGTAGGAGCGTCTGACAACATTGCGGCAGGGCAGAGTACCTTTCTTGTAGAAATGCAGGAAGCTGCGCGTATCCTTCATGAAGCTACCCCTAATAGTTTCGTTATACTGGATGAAATAGGGCGGGGTACGAGTACTTATGACGGACTAGCAATTGCATGGGCTATCTTGGAACATCTACATAATGATCGCTATTGTTCTCCTTGGGTACTTTTCGCTACGCATTATCATGAACTAACAGAGTTGGAGAAAGCCTTGCCTCGTCTAGCTAATTTTCATTTAGCTGTAGAGCAGCGGGGAGACAATCTGGTTTTTCTCCACCAACTGCGGAAGGGGGCCATGCGTCGCAGCTTCGGCATTAGGGTGGCTGAGAAGGCAGGTCTTCCCCCCTCCGTGATTCAACGAGCCCAAGTTATTCTCAAACATTTAGAGAAGCAAGAGATACCCCCCTTTACAAGCGAACCTACCCTCTTCAATCTTCCTGCAGATAAGGAAGGAGCTTTGCGGCGTGCCCTCTTGGAGATAGACCCTAATACGATCACGCCTATACAGGCCCTCTTCAAGCTGCAAGAATTACGCCTATTAGCTCAAGGAGAGTGAGTAGATTGGATTATTATATCTTCCGAACTTTCTTAGTTAGTGTCTTAGGGAGCTTAGGATTACTGGTAGTGACGTTGGTGGCGATAGATGTGGCAGAGAAAATAGACGATTTTGTAGAGCGTCAGGTACCTGTTTCGGCTCTATTTCGGTATTACCAACATTTTATCCCATTTTATGCAAATCTTCTCTCTCCGTTAGTGGTGTTCATTTCTGTGCTTTTTTTTACCTCCAAGCTGGCTCAGCGCTCTGAAATAGTAGCTCTATTGGCAGGTGGCGTGAGCTTTTGGAGAATACTGCGTCCTTATCTTCTCATGGCTTCATGTTTTTCAACTATAAGCTGGGTTCTTCAGCTGTACATAACGCCTAAAAATGTACGCCGCATACAGGAATTTGAGTATAAGTATATCAAGGGAAGGTACTGGTTTGATCAGCGGCAAGTGCACATTAAGCTGACGCCTGAGGGCTATCTTTTCATACGGGCTTTTGATAGATTTGACAAAGTAGGCTTTGGAGCTCACTTAGAGCGTATAGAGAAAGGTAAATTAAGAGAGCGATTTGTAGCAGAGGAAATTCAGTGGGTAAAGGGAAAGCACTGGAAATTTCAGCGAATATGGTACTTTTCAGAGGGGCATTTACCTGCCTACAGGTTCGCCCTAGATACAATCCTACCCCTCACACCTGAGGATGTGATTCGTTCAGAACTCTATACGCGTACGATGAACCTACCTGAACTATGGGCAGAATACCAACGGCAGAAGTATGTAGGGGGTGATATCGCAAATCTCTTAGAGATGGAGCTACATGAACGGGTAGCTATTCCTATGGCTTCTATGATACTGACTGCGTTGGGGTTTGCTTCTGCCTCTCGCAAAAAAAGGGGAGGCGTAGCCTGGCAAATCGGGTTAGGATTGCTCTTGGCATTTGTGTATGTTTTTTTACTTAGCATCGCTAAAAGTTCTTTGGGGTCGCTTTCCGGATGGGCATGGCTTGGCATATGGATACCTAACATAGTGTTTAGCGCTGTGGGTGTAGTATGGCTGAGGTGGGTACCCAAATAGAAGAGTATTTGTTATTTGACAAGCATAAGAGTGTAGTTTTGTATAGTGTCTGAGAGAAAGCTGTATTACGACCGAAACTGCCCCATATGCAGCAGTCTCGCCAGCTGGATAGAGAAGGATGCCCATAGGGCAGGCCTCCAACTGGTGCCCACGGAGTACGATAATTTGGAGCCCCTTCCTCTACCAGTGGACTCTGTCATCTATGACCAAGAGGGAAAGCTGTGGATTAAGTCTGAAGCTATCCGGCATATTTTGAAAGACATAGGATGGGTAATTCCTGCTAAAATCGTAGGTCTGATACCCTTGCGATGGCGGGATAAAATGTATGATATCTTAGCTGCTCTCCGAAAATGGTTATTTTTATGGCGTCCCTAGTCGGTGTCGTGATGGGGAGTAAGAGTGATGCGGAGGTCATGGAGCCAGCTAAGGGCGTTTTGGAAAGTTTTGGTGTGCCTTATGAATTTACGATTGTTTCGGCCCATCGCACACCGGATCGGCTGTGGGCTTACGGGAAGCAAGCGGCAGCTCGGGGGCTGAAAGTGATAATTGCAGCGGCAGGTGGAGCAGCACATTTACCGGGCATGTTGGCTTCTCTTACACCGCTTCCTGTGATTGGCGTTCCTATTCGTTCTTCTCAGTCGCTATTAGGCTTGGACTCTCTGCTCTCTATTGTACAGATGCCTAAAGGAGTGCCTGTGGCTACCGTGGCTATAGATAATGCAGTAAATGCAGCTCTTTTAGCGGTGAGGATTTTAGCTATACATGATGAGAATCTGCGGTCTCGGCTCCTTGTGTATCAGGAACAGCTTAGCCGGGAGGCGCTTTTACCTATTCAGGAAGAGCCGCAGCGGTTCCATTCGGTGTCGCTGTGAGATACCTCATAATAGCTTTGTTCAGTATGGGTATGGCACAAATAGAGGAGGCTACCTTTGGAGGGGGATGCTTCTGGTGTACTGAGGCTCTCTTCAAACTATTGAAGGGAGTTGAAATGGTATTTCCAGGATATGCAGGGGGGCACGTACCAAATCCGTCCTACGAACAGGTCTGTTCTAAAACCACAGGACATGCCGAAGTGGTGAGGGTACGATTTGACCCTCAGGTAATATCTTACGAAATGCTGGTAGAATACTTCTTTCTTACCCATGATCCCACCACGCTCAATCGGCAAGGAAATGACGTAGGACCCCAATATAGGTCTGTAATCTTTTACCATTCGGAAGCGCAACGAGAAACCGCAGAAAGGGTTAAAGCCCGCCTAGAGGCCCAAAAGATTTTTTCTAAGCCTATAGTTACTACCATAGAACCTCTTACTACCTTTTATCCTGCGGAGAAGTATCACTGGGATTATTTTAGTCAGCACCCTGACCAGCCTTACTGCGCTTTTGTTATCGCTCCCAAAGTCCATAAGGCAAGAGAGAAATTCAAAAAACTTCTGAGGGAATAAGAGTTTGAATAAGGTGAGTATATTTGCCGTATGCAGCGATTCCCTTTTATAGGGCTGATAGTAATACTATTAGCTCAAGAAGCACCAGTAGGATTCGGACTGGTGCTGCGTGGGCACAGTGGCGTTGCAATAGGTTCGTTTGGCAAGCTTCGTGAGGATCTGAAAGCTGCGAATGCATTAGGTAAAGATTTTCGTATTATCCCATGGGCTACTACTGCGGGGGGAAGTTTTGATTTACTCTTCGGGGGGCGCGTACCATTAGGGGGCGCAATACAACTTCAACATTATGATGCCTCAGAAACAGAGAGAGGTTTAGCCCGCCCTTATGCACTCCACTATGGGGGTCAGGTAGGCTTTGCCCTTGTCAATAAAAATCTCTGGCTTTTCTATCCTTACGTAGGCTATCAGGTGGGCAGTTACCAAGTGCGTTATACAAACTATTTCACAGAGCCGATATTTTTTGGTAATAATCAGGAGCTTCGTCCTTTGCAGAAGCGCACTTTTTCTAGTCAATTGGGTTTGGCTGAAATCGCTTTAGCTCTGCGGCGATGGAAACGAGAGCAAGGTATTACCTTGGTGTGGGGAGTAGATGTAGGGGGCTTTTTCTCTCCTTCCAAGGGTAGCTGGAAAGCTTCGGAAGGACCTAATCCTACGGGGGTTAGTCCGGCTCAACTAAGTGGAGGGTATCTTCGTTTTTCTTTAGGAGTAGGATACGTCAAGCCGAAGTCTGAGGCTTCTGCGGCGCCTCCTCCTCCCGAGCCCTCAGAGGAAAAGCCGAAAAAGAAGCGCAAGAAGTCTGAGGAGCCTGAACAAGAACCCGAGCAGAAGAAAGTAGAAGATAAGACTCAACCTCAGCCTCCTCCATCTACCATGCCCACAGAAAAACCTGAAGAAGATAAGAAGAAGCGCAAAAAGAAAGAAAAGGAAACTAAAGAGACTAAGATAGAGTCAGCCCAACCCACAGTCTCGCCAGAAAAACCTCAAAAGGAGAGTAAAAAGAAGAAAAAATCTGACGAGGAGGATGAAGATTAGGAAGTTATTTGTTTAGGTACTAGAGGATGAAGGTTTCAGAAGAGCGGATTAGGCGTGCCCTCTCCCATATCATAGACCCGGACCTCAAACAAGATATCGTAACTGCGGGGCTAGTAGCCGGTCTAGCCTGGAACGAAGAAAATCAGAAAGTATCCATATCACTGCAGCTTACTACGCCTGCCTGTCCTCTGAAGAGTTATTTTGAGAGCCAGGTTAGAAGGGTTCTGCAGGAGGAGCTTGGTGAGGCTTGGTCGGTAGAAATAGCTTTCACAGCGCAGACCATAGGCGGTAGTTTTTCGGAACTTCCGCAGGTCAAGAATGTTCTCCTTGTAGCTTCGGGGAAAGGTGGGGTAGGAAAATCCACTCTATCTGTAAACTTGGCTGTCTGTTTAGCAAAGCGTGGCGCAAAGGTTGGACTTCTGGATGCAGACATTTATGGTCCAAGTGTCCCTATTCTGATGGGGTTAGAGCGAGCGAAACCCTCTGTGGAAGAAAAGGAAAGTCGTCCCTATTTATTACCCATATATAAGTATGGGGTTTATGTAATGTCCATGGGTTTTCTGGTTCCTACAGGGCAAGCTACGCCCTGGCGAGGTCCTATGGCTTCTAATACGCTGCGGCAGCTCCTTACTGATACGCTATGGCCTGAGTTGGATTATCTGATTGTAGATATGCCGCCGGGCACGGGCGACATCCAGATTACAATGGCTCAACAATTTAGACCTCAAGGGGCAATAATCATAACTACTCCCCAGAAAGTAGCCCTTGCTGATGCAGAAAAAGCGCTGAGTATGTTCAAAATGCCCCTTATTCAGGTGCCTATTATAGGGATAGTAGAGAATATGTCATATTTCTGGACTCCTCTACTACCAGAGAGAAAGTTTTATATCTTTGGAGAAAAAGGGGGCCGTATGTTGGCAGAAAAATATGAAGTTCCTTTTCTGGGGGAAATTCCTCTCATAGAGGATGTAGTTCAAGAGGGAGATAGGGGTATCCCCTCAGCTCTTTCTGAAGGCACACCGATGTCAGAGGCGTTTAGTAGAGTAGCGGACGAAGTGGTTCGTGAAGTGGCTCGCTTAGCTTTTTTCTCTTCTGTGGTATGCAGATAACTTTAGAGGACATAGCAGCTCGTTTAGAACCTATTCGTACTCATTTGACTCTTGATGGAGGAGATATAGAGGTAGTTCGCCTGAGCCCAGATAACCGTGTGTTATACATAAGGCTTGTGGGAAGCTGCCGAACCTGTGACTTGAGCCCTACCACTGTTCAATTAGGTGTTTTAGAGCCACTTCGTCGCCATTTCCCCTTTCTTGAAGCAGTAGAGGTAATTCCAGACTAAATAGATAAGTCCTATGCAACGAATTGTAGTAGGCGTTTTAGTTTTCCTTTTCATTGGGTGTGAGAAGCTAGAGGTGCCACAAGGTGAGCAGCTTACAGAGGAGGAGGTGGTAGCTGGTTTGAAAGAGGCGCTTCGTGTGGCTACAGATACTACTGTGCGCTACCTCAATCGGATAGATGGATACTATGGAGATGCTCTTATTCGTATTCTTTTTCCCGAGGAAGCCTGGAAGGTCAAAGCAGCTATAGAAGCCCTTCCTGGGGGGAGGGACCTCATACAGGACTTAGTGATTAAGATGAATAGAGCGGCTGAGGAAGCTGCCGCAGAAGCCAAGCCTATTTTCTGGAATGCCATAGCAGCTCTCACTATTCAAGAAGGTATGCGAATCCTAAAAGGGGACAGTGTGGCAGCTACCACCTATCTCAAAAATCAAACTCAAGACAGTCTCTATGTGCGATATAAGCCTAAGATTCAGGCTGCCATGGAGAGTGTAGGGGCGCAGCAAGCGTGGGAGTATATCGTAGATACCTATAATAGCCTCCCTACTACGGATACCCCCCTAGAAAACCGGGATTTGTCGGCATATGTTACCCATCGCGCGCTCTATGGTTTATTTCTCAAGATAGGACAGCATGAGACCAAGATTCGTCGTGAAGTACAGTATCGTGTCACTGACCTTCTTCAGAAGGTATTTGCCCATGCTACGAGCTGACTACAAGGGAGGCGTAAAAAAAGGATGATGAAGAATATCTCTAAGAGTAGAGACGGAGTTTTGAAGTTTGAATAGGATAGAAGCCAAGAAAGTAGAAAGTTTTAGGCTATCCCTCCTACTTTTTGGACTTACAACCTCTGCGGCTATCCTTTTTGCCTGTAAGCGTGAGTTTCTTTCACCGCGTGCAGGTGCCCTTCGCTTTTCCAGAGATACGGTAACTTTTGATTCCCTTTTTTCAACCGTACTCTCTCCCACACAGCGCTTATGGATATATAATCCCCATAATTTCCCTGTGGTGATACGCTCTGTGCGCTTAGCAGGGGGAGAGAGGAGTCCATTTTCTTTCATTATAGATGGGCGAGAGGGGGGGGACTATTCTACCTATACGCTTGCTGCAAGGGATAGTGCCCAGCTATTTATACAGCTGCGTGATACGACATTTATAGATGAAACACGAATAGATCGTCTTTTATTTGAAACGGATGAGGGGACCCAAGCGGTCGTCCTAAAAGCTACGCTAATCGCGGCTTATGTTTATAGAGACTTTGGGTTTGACAGTGTGGTAGTTTCTCTGCCTACGGATAAACCCATCATAGTTGATGGATACTTTTATGTAGGGCCTGCAGCGACTTTGAGAATATTACCTGGGACGCGTTTATATTTCTCTGGACGGCGATGGCAGGAGGGCCCCCTCCAAGGAGAATTAGCTTCTGGCTTATACATTGCGGGGAGATTAGAGGCTTTAGGGACGCCTACAGCTCCTGTACGGATGCAGGGATGGCGGTTGGAGCCGTACTATGCCCAAGCTGCAGGACAATGGCAAGGGATATGGTTTTTTCCTTCTAGTGCTCGTAATAAAATCACTTATACTCACATCTCCCAAACTAGTATAGGAATTCGCATAGACTCTGCAGGGAATTCAGAGGCACCAAAAGTATATATAGAAGGATGCTTAATTCACAATGCGGCTAATTACGGGATAGTAGTGCAGGGCTTTACGCCTGTCCTTCCCTCCTTCCCCATACTGCATGCTGTAAATACTCTTATCTATCGTTGTGGACAGGCTTGTGTAGCGTTTGTGGCAGGAGGAGCTTATAGGTTAGTAAATTGTGCTTTCATATACGACCAAGGAGATTTACGCAGGGGTATCACAGGGTTAGTAGTTACGGATTTTTTCCGCTTCCCTCAGGGAGAGCGTACCTATCCTTTAGACTTTAGGGCATTAAATTCCCTTATTTGGAGCAGTAAAGAAGATGCTGTGGCAGCGGAGATAAAGGGTACTCCGCAGCAGTGGACTTTTGATCACTGTGCTCTTCGTCAAAAAGCCTCTCTCCCCGGTACCGGTAATATTTACCCTTCTCTTTTGGGATTAGGCTCTGCTGAGGAAGGGTACCCTTTGACAGAGCAGAGCCCTCTGATAGATGCTGGGCTCTATGAAGCGGAACTTTCTCCTGCAGTAGATATAAACGGCAAGCGGCGAGATAACCAGCCTGACATAGGGGTTTATGAATACGTTCGGTAGAGCATTCCGGATCACCACCTTTGGAGAATCGCATGGGGTTGGAATTGGGGTGGTCATAGATGGGCTTCCAGGAAACCTGCCTATAGATATAACCCTTATCCAGAAGATGCTTGCGCGGCGTCGCCCGGGTCAGTCTCAGTTTACTTCTAGTCGCTCTGAGCCTGATGAGGTGGAAGTGCTCAGTGGTCTTTATCAAGGGCGAAGCACAGGGGCTCCCCTTACGCTCTGGATAGCTAATCGAGATGCCCGTCCTGAAGATTACTCAGCTTTGGCTGAGGTGTATCGCCCCTCCCATGCTGATTTCACTTATCATTACAAATATGCTAATCCTGATCCTCGTGGAGGTGGGCGCAGCTCAGCCCGAGAGACAGTGGCTCGGGTAGCCGCAGGAGCCGTAGCCCTTCAACTTTTACAACATATTTATCCTGAATTAAGGTTAATTGCATGGACGGCGGCGATAGGTCCTTATGCTTCCTCTTATGAACCTGTGAGTATAGAAGAAGTGGAGAAGTCACCTGTGCGGTGTCCTGATCTTTCCATAAGTGCCTTGATGGAAGCATATCTTCAACAGCTTCGGGAAGAGGGAGATACAACAGGAGGTATTATTGCGGTGAAGGTAGAGGGAGTGCCCGTAGGCTTAGGGGAGCCTATTTATGACAAGTTGTCTGCGAGATTGGCATATGCTATGTTTAGCATCAATGCTGTTAAGGGGTTTGAGATGGGGGAGGGGTTCGGTTCCAGTCAAAAACGGGGCTCCGCGCATAATGACCTTTTTATCGTAGATGAATTAGGTCATATAAGACCTGCTACAAATAATGCGGGGGGTGCTTTAGGGGGTATTACCAGTGGGGCTCCCCTACTGTTCCGTGTGGCTTTCAAGCCGGTTGCTACCCTCCGCCAACCCCAGCGCACTGTATCACGAGAGGGTAAACCCGTCGTGGTCGCAATTGAGGGTCGTCATGATCCCTGCCCGGTGCCTCGCGCCGTACCTATTGTGGAAGCAATGACAGCTATCGTACTGGCAGATTTTGCCCTCTTAGCACGAGCTTCAGCTCATTTCTGAAACCCATTTGAGTGAATTCTAAGTAAGAGGATAAAGAGCCCTTTCCTAACGCAAGAGCGTCAAGGTACCAGAACGGCGATATGGCTTCCCTTGTAGAGTTTCTACCTCTACCACGAAGACATACACTCCTTCTGCGCAGGGTTCCCCCTTCTTAGTTCCATCCCACCGGCTTGTAAGCCCTTCTCCTTGCGAGATTAGGGCGCCCCACCTATCATATATCCACCAGCGTAGGGCTTTCAGCTGTCCGCGAGCCTTTATTTCCCAGAAATCATTTATCCCATCATTATTAGGTGAAAATGCATTTGGAATAAATACCCAGCCTGGCAGGATAACTACGATTTGACGATAAGCTGTATCACTACATGGAGGTGCGCTAACGCTTACTTGATATACGCCCGGTTGAGCATAGGAATAGCTTTCTGTGCCTCCTCCATTTCTTATTGTACCTTCTCCGAAATTCCATGTGTAATTCTGTGATGTAGGCTGGCTAGCAGCCGTGAAGGTTACTGTTTGTCCTACTTCTATGGTATCCGCAGAAGCAGAGATGGAAACTTGGGTTCGGGGAGTGGAGAAAGCAAAGTATGGTTCAACGAAATCGCTCCAATTGGGTAAGCTCCACCCTGAGACAATAGGCTGAGCAGGTGTGGGGACCCATAGGACCGTTTTCCACTGGGCTAAAGGTCCTTGTACAGGATCGCCTGCCTCGTAATAAACCTGCAGCTCTGCAGGGTCACTGCCAGAAAGCCTCTGGATGTAATGGTCATATAGAGGATTTATCTCGCATAGCTTAGGATCGCGTTGGTCCCGGTGCCTCCCCTCTGAGGTAGGGTCTACATTTGTCATGCGAACTCCAAAGCGGTGGAGATTAGAAGTAGAAGGAATTATTTCTACCGGTCTGTACCGAAGGGGAGTATGGCCACCTACGGGAAATAAATATGTAGCCGTGCGATCTGTTACCCTTTCTAAGTAACCTCCAATATCACTGGAGACAAAGCCACTCTGACGAGTAATAGAGCCCGGTTCAGGATTGCGAACGGCTGCGATGCGATTCTGCGTTCTGAGTTCTGCATTCCCTAAGGAAAGGAGGTGGTCTATATAGAGATGAGTACTGAGAATTTTGGGATCGTTTCCCTGTAGAATAAGGGTATCTGTGCGAATAGGAAAACTTCCCGATAGATTTTGAATTGCGCCGTTCAAAACAAGTGTGCCGGGGGAGCCTGCAGGAGGAAATAAAAGCCCTGCATCATCATTCTGGATGTCTCCGCTTATGTAGACAGTTCCCTCATTTTGGAAGATTCCTCCCGCTTGATTTTGCCACCCTCCTTCACACCAGACTAAACCTCCTGCCTGAAGATAAAGCTGTACCCCCGTGTTAGTAGCAAGGGGTTGGGCTCTAATCACTTCTCCTTTCCAGAGCAAAAATCCTGCGAGAAGAAGTGATTGTGGGAGGGAAAGCACCCTTCTTTTCATGGCACTCAAAGACTTCTAATTTCCTTGTGGCGTAGGTAGTGTAATTCGTTCAGCTTTGTGTCTGCGAGGAGCAGGGGGGAAACGCAAGCCCTCATGCCGAGAAATAATTTTGCCTGTAGTTGGCTCTACTTCATCCTTCCGATTAGCTATCACGTACCATGAGAAACGTGCATTAGACCGACCCCCTCGCAACTCTCGTACCTCAAAGCCACGGCTGGACTTGTTTGTTACATACACGCCTTCGCATTCGTCTTCTAATTGTATGTATACTCGTAGGGGGTGTTGTTCATTTACGACGATATTGTTTGCGAAAATTGGATCTAAGGCGATGTAGGCTTGCCCATTTTGCAGTTGCCCGCTACCAAAGTCCATAAAAACCACCTCAGGAGCTTCAGGAGCGAACATAATTTTATCTTGAAAGTTGCCCGGGCTACTAACTAAAGTTGAAACTTGACCAGGGCCTACTATTTTGTAGGTAGTGCCCATAAATGAACTTCCTACGAGCCATCCTTGAGGCACGTTTATGCCTATTTGTAGGTAAGCAGCTTCTCTATCTCCTGCGTCGTTTGTAGCAAATGCAGCAAGACCCGTTTCAGTGCCTGTAAAGCTACCCCCACTGCCATTGGGAACGACATAGGTAGTAACCGCGCCATTACCACTCCCCGCAATTCCTGTTCCGGTAGCGGAAGCATTATAGCCCCAAATTCCTACTCCACTAATTCCTCCAGCGGCTGTGAAACCAAGTATTGCAATGGGGTTAGCCCCTGAGCCATAGATAGAGAACTTTATGCCCGGTCCCGGTGCACCCGGCCCATCTCCCTGGTTCCATATTTGATTGGTCGCGTTTTCTGCCAGAGTGGTATTACAAGTAGAGGTAGGAGAAGTGAATTTCATGATACGGTTTGTTGTTGCCGTGACACAGATAGGATTAGGGGCCCATACAGGCGTCCCACCAGGCCCGATTATTAGTATGCTTCCGACAGCACCGGGGGCTAACCATACTGGTGGGGCTCCGGCTCCTGCAGACAGAAGAAGACTACCATTTGTACCTGGGAGGTTATTTGGCATGAAAGCTCCTTGAAGGCGAAGATTGCCTTCTACATGAAGACGTTCTGTAGGGTTAGCTGTACCTATTCCTATGTTTCCTGTAACGCCGGTAAAGGTGAGGTTGAATCCTCCTAAGGCTATATCTGTGTTTCGAATGAGGTTGCCCCCTAGTTCTATGGCAGGGGTAGGAGCGAGGGCGAATGTGAGGCCGTTACGCACAGCTGGCGTGGCAATAGTCCAGCTTGCTCCATCCCATATGAGGATCTGACCGGGGGCATTTCCATTTTGGAGTGTGATGGGGTTAGCTGCAGTTCCATTTCCTGTGATGGGGCTGCTTGTGGCAGCTACTTGTGAGCCCCAGTTATC
>JANXCJ010000040.1:0-9186 GCA_025060275.1 Bacteroidia bacterium
AAGCCTCCAACTCTTTTATGATCCGCAAGAACAGGTATTTTGCTTTACGGCGCGTACGCTTCGCATGTATCCCTCCCGTAGAAAAGATATTTTTGACACGAGTACGCCCTCCTCTAACTCCCTATTCACGGAAGCAATGTGGCGCTTAAGTAATTATTTTCACAGGAGAGATTACGAAGAAAAAGTGAAAATCATTCTTTCCCGCCTGCGCCGTCAAATGGCAGAAAATCCCACTTTGGCAAGTCACTTCCTACAAGTAGCTCTATTAGAGGCACATGCACCCCTCGCTGTGATTTACCGAGGAGAAAACATAGACCCCCTCTGGAAATATTACGAACCCACAATAGGATGGACGGGCTTTATCTCTCAAAGTGAGACGCAAATACCCGCTTTAGCCAGCTACGCGAAGCACCCCCCTGAAAAATGGTTCCTCTGCACTTATGGCGCATGCCGCCCACCCGTAGATAGCTTAGAGGAACTACTACAACTTGTAAAGATAGAAAAAGAGTACTTAACCTCTTCTAAGCACTAATTCTCGGTCAGGTTTACTTCGTACTGGATACCTAATTGTAGTCCTAAGAGCCTATATTGGACGGGCCTTCGCTGCGGCGAATATAAGTAGTTCTCTTCGCCCTTCAGCCGAAATCCCTTCTGCTCTATGTCTCCAAAGCTTCGCTCATACGACAGAAGTCCTAAAAGCCATACTTGGGGCGCTAAGCGAACCCGCATGCCTCCCGCTATATGCAAAACAGGGACAGAGCGCCGGTACATCTGCAGGAGCACAAGGCGGTCATTAGGGTCCGTACTTTGATTGAGGTATTCAACGACATACTGAATAATCTGGGGCGCTACAAGATTGCCCCGGGGAAGGCTATCTCCCTGATATATTAGCTCTGCTTGTGTGAGAAAAGCTAAGGAGGGAGAAAAGCTACCCCAAAAGCCCCATCTCTCTTTTGCATACTGGGGTTGAACACCTATACCTATACGAAGGTAGTGAAGGTTAATCCGAGCAGTATAAGGGTCTCCATTGATACCTATACCATATAGAGCCTGCCCTGCCCCTCCATACCCTATCTCCACTCCAGTGGCAAAATAAGAGGTCCAACCCCAGCTAAAAAAGGCTGCCAGACTACTCTTCTGTGTACGATCAAAAGAAACGAGGTTAGAAGCTCTATCGGTGGGAGAGCATAGCTGAGCATGACTGAGCTGAAAGCGAGCTCCCATGCTGAGAAATTGCTGACAGAACCCTATAGACCCTAATAAGAACCATCGCATGAAACAAAGATAACACAAGGACCCGCTACTTTTGCTCACCCATGGGAAGGTGGGAAGTAGGGGAAGGCATACCCCATAAAAGAGCCATCCTACGAGCCATACAGGCCCTGAAAGAGGAGAAGCTCATACTCTATCCCACCGATACAACGTACGCAATAGGTTGTAGGCTTACTTCTAAGAGAGCTTTTGATCAGCTTTGCCAGCTACGGCGGGTTCGCCCAGAAAAAAGTCTGTTTTCAATCTTCTTACCCGATGTCGGCTCTATCGGTTATTATGCAGTAGGAGTGGATACGCCTACTTACAGACTTATACGACGGTTATGGCCAGGTCCCTATACGATTATTCTAAGGCCTGGGCCGGCTATTCCCCGCCACCTTTGGCATAGACGCACGGTAGGATACAGAGTATCTACCCACCCCATACTACAAGCCCTTCTTCAAGAGCTTGAGGAACCTATCATCACCGCTAGCGTGCCAGAAGGGGAATTTGACTCCTATAGCCGGCAAGTAAGCGAAGTTTTAGATGCAGGTCAGCTCCCAGAAGCATATACCACCGTCATAGACCTCAGTGAAGGCCTCCAAAACCTGCGCATCCTGCGAGTAGGAATAGGTCCTATTGGTGAATTAGAGGCTTTCATGGGAACCTCTAATTCCTTTGAAGAAGCCTAAAGGGCAATTTTTTCAAGAGGTTCAAAAAAAAGATATTCTCTTCGCCTAAGTATTACTTTTGAAATAATGAGTAACATCTACACTCTACGCTGTAAAGGATGTGGCGCCTCTGTAGTATATGAACCTACTAAGGAGCGTCTCAAATGCCCTTTCTGCAGCACAGAAGAAGATATACCCACCTCTCCAACAGAAATTCAAGAAATAGATTTAGAAGCTGCTCTGAGAGCCGCCGAAAATGTGAGGGAGAACTTACCCACCCATAAAGTATTACTCTGTCAAAGCTGTGGAGCCCAAATTGCTTACAAAGAAGCAAGAGCCACCTGTGATTTCTGTGGGGCAGAAGCTGTAAATCAAAAGGAAATAGAGCTCCAGCCTGTAAAGCCCCAGGGTGTGCTCCCCTTCTCTATTTCCAGAGAAGAAGCGCTTAGGTCTTTTGAAGTATGGCTAAAGCATTTGTGGTTTGCTCCTTCAGACCTGCGCCAGCGCAATCGGCTAGAAGAAGTACGGGGTGTATATCTTCCCAGCTGGACATTTGATGCCCAGGTATGGGCACACTGGAGGGCTATCCCGGGGTATTACCGTACACGTACAGAGAGATACTATAACGAAGCCTCTAAATCATGGCAATCTCGCACAGTCCAGTACATAGAGTGGGGCCCACCCATCTCAGGCTACCATACCGATTTCTATGATGATGTACTTGTGTCTGGACTTAAGAGTCTGCCTACCCGTTATTTAGAGGGTGTAGGTGGATTTGCTACGACGACAGACCTAAGAGGTTACGAACCCGCTTACCTCCTGGGGTGGGATGTAGCCCTGCCTGACAAGCCCCTCAAAGAAGCCTGGCAAGAGGGACATGAAATCATCTATAAAAAGACAGAAGAAAGCTGTAGAAGAGCTATCCCAGGCGATACCCATAGAGATTTCTCCATGACTCTTCAACTTTCCGGGCTTACTACCAAGCTGGTATATCTACCTATTTTCATCATTGCTTACCGTTATCGGGGGAAACCCTATCGCGTAGTCGTTCATGGACGCACAGGCACGGTAAGCGGAGACCGTCCAATCAGCTGGTTAAAGGTCATGCTTGCCATCCTTCTCCTGACTATCTTGATAGGTATCATCGTCTATCTCTCTCAGCTTTTTTGAGCTTCCTCTTAGGTACTTGCTTCTTTCAATAAAAATTACTTAACTTTGCAAAGGTATGAGAGAGGCACTCCTATGTAGCCTTACTCTCTGCTGGGGCTACACACAAGTACTCTCTAATGCGCTTTATAAGTACTATTCAGAAAGCGACATTAGAGAGGTCAAAGAAAAAACACCTCTCAAATGGGAGGGACTCAAGTACGAGTTCTCCGAAAGCTACGAGGTCATCGCCCCCTCTGGCGCTTCTCCGCAGGAGGTAGAAGCCTTCCATCGGCAGGTAGACCCTCGCCTCTTTGAGCGGCATGCCACCGAAGACCGGGAGTATCAGCTCGGGGCTTACAAAGTCGTCCTCAAGAGCTTAGAACGCTGCCGAGCTGAATTGTGCGCACGTCTACCGCAGCTGTGCTTCACCGCTTCTTCTCCTCAAAAAACCTTTCCCAAGGTAGCTCGGCCATGAAAAGGGTAGAGATACTCTTAGCAGGAAGCCTTCTCTGGGCTCAGAATTACCTCCATCCCACCACAGGGCAGCAAAATACCTACTCCGGCGGCTGCCAAGTCCATACCTGCTCGGGAAACTATTACGATAATGGGGGGCCAGCAGGTAACTATTCAGATTGGATTTTCGGTGTTTATTGGACCTTCTGCCCTAACGCATCTGATCAGTGCTTGAGAGCCACCTTTACTTCCTTCAATACAGAAAGTGGATGTATTTTGGGAACCTGCTGGATGTTTTATACTGGTCAGCCTCTAATGGGGGAGCCTTGTTGCTACGACTGGCTGAGGATAGGAAACGGACCGGCTCAGAATAGTCCTGCTTTGTGGTGGGGCTGCGGTACGACAGGACCAGGTACTGTTACATCCACTCATAGTAGTGGCTGTCTTACATTCATATTTTGCTCGGACGATATTGTTAACTATTCTGGGTGGTCAGCCACCCTCTCCTGCGTCCCCTGCACACGCCAGCCGGCAGGCAACTCTGACTGCCAGCAAGCAACTCCAATATGCAATAGTGGAGGCATAACTGATGTCAGCTATGGTCCAGGCAATTCCGCCCAGTGCGGCGGCTGCATCACGAATGAAAACTACACCAACTTTTACATCTTCCAACCGCAGGGAGCATCTGGGCTAATAAGCCTTTCTGTCTGTCCCTCTAACGGCACCGATGATTACGACTTTGCCATATGGGGCCCCTTTGGAACAAACGACTTGAATACATTATGTGGCACCTTGGGCGCTCCAGTTAGATGTAGCTACGCCATGTATCCTAGAATAGGCACTTGCGGGTCTACCACGGCTTGTACGGGAATGAATACTACGGCTAGTGACGTCAGTGAAGACGTCTGCGGCGACGGATGGGTAAGTCGACTGAATGTTACAGCAGGTCAATACTATATCCTCATGATCAATGGCTGGACGGCAGGTGCACAAGGCTATAATCTCACATGGACTCTCCCCCCAGGAATGACCTTGAGCTGTACACCGCTATCGCAGCCGGTGGTGTCCTTCCGAGCTGAGGCTCTCCGAGGTACGGGAGTCCTGCTAAGATGGAACTGGGACGCTGCCCGCTTAGCCGAAACCGACCAGCTTACTGGCTGGGCGATAGACCGCTCAGGCGATGGGGGGCTTACTTGGCAGACGCTGGCTCAGCTCCCTACAGAAATCACAAACTATGTAGATAGGTCGCCTTTCATCGGCGAAAACCTATATCGCCTGCGCTACGGATATGCCGACGGACGCACAGAAACCTATATCACCTCCCAAAGAGTAGAATGGTCTCCCGCAGAAGGGCGCTGGTTTAGTGCATGGTACGATGCAGACCAGCAAAGCATCCACATCCAGCTCCATGACGGAGGCCAAGGTGGTGAAATAAGCCTCTACACGATAGATGGAAGGCTGGTAAAAGTTATTCCTATACAGAGTTCTCCTTTCCTCACAGCCATGGGATTTCCTATCACCACCCCTGGCACTTATCTCTTGGTCTATCGCGGCCAAAGCATCGTAGTGCCTGTAACCCAATAAACTATACATAGAAGATATCTAAAACAGAGGGGCTACCAAGTGGTAGCCCCTCAATTTTTTATGGAACTTTTATGCGGAACAATTGTGTTTTCCTATCTCGGTATGTGCAACAAAATTGCAATAATGGGGTTGAGCCTATTAGGGCTCTTGTATTCGCAAGTATCTGGAAAGCAGAGTTCTAATACAGCCAAACCACTTACTATTAGTCCTACTGAGGCGTATAAGAGCTGGAGAGCTTCTTCTGAGAAAGTCGTTATTCTGGACGTGCGCACCCCTCAGGAATATCAACGAGGTCATGTGAAAGGTGCGCGAAACATAGATTACTATGGCAATTTTGAAGAGGCTATCCAGAAGCTTCCCAAAGACAAAATTTATTACCTTCACTGTGCCTCTGGACGAAGGAGCGGGGCAGCCACAGAGATTATGCGAAAGCAAGGCTTTGAAGCCTATAATATGGGTGGCTACTCTGCTGTAGTAGAGGCGGGTTTTCCTACGGAATGAAAAAAACTAAAATAGTCTAGCCTATGCGAATAACTGCAAGCGAAGCTCGGGAAAAGTATCTAAGACAATCTGAAAAAGTGGTGCTTTTAGATGTTCGCACCCCTGGTGAAAATCGTCAGCTACGTCTTAAAGGGTCGCAGAATGTAGACTTTTACAATGGCTTTGACCGCCAATTAGAGAAACTAGAGAAAGGCAAGATTTACCTTGTCTTCTGTGCCTCAGGCGGGAGGAGTCAAGCTGCGACGGCGCTCATGCGTCAGAAAGGGTATGAAGCCTACAACGTAGGCGGGATAGGAGAGCTTATCCAGGCAGGGTTTGAATACGAAAGAGGTTGAAAAAGTAATAAAACGACCAAGGCTTATGATAGTCAAGCAGTTTTTTGACGAGCCTCTCGCTCAGTATGGTTATGCTATTATCAGCGAAGGAGAAATGGCTGTAATAGACCCCGGTAGAGACGAGCGTCCCTACTTAGAACTTGCTGAAGCACTCGGAGCCCATATTATAGCTTCCTGTCTCACGCATCCTCATGCCGATTTTGTAAGTAGCTATTGGGCAATCGCTCAAAAGACAGGGGCCAAAGTGTACGCCAGTGCGCTGATTGGGCTGCAAGTGCCATACATTGGACTTCAAGATGGAGATGAAATCAAAGTAGGAAAAGTAAAGCTCAAAGCTTACCTTACACCAGGGCATTCACCCGATAGCATGACCTATGTGCTGTATGATGAAGAAGGAAAAGAGTATGCAGCTTTCACAGGTGATTGGCTCTTTATTGGTGACGTAGGACGGGCTGACCTACGCTCAAAAGCCGGAAACATAAGGAAGCAGCAAGAAGAGCAAGCTCGAGACATGTACCGGAGCCTCCGCAGTATGTTCAAGCTACTCAAAGACACTACACTTGTTTATCCCGCTCATGGGGCAGGCACACTCTGTGGGAAAGCCCTAAAGCAATTCAACGCTAGCACCATCGGCGTAGAGCGCATAGACAACTGGGCGGTCATCCTGGCTCATCAGACAGATGAGGAAACCTTCGTACAAGCGCTAGTTACAGGTCAGCCTCATATCCCTAAGTATTTCCCTAATAGTGTGGAAGTAAATCGTGCCGGACCCAAGGGATACATGGAAGCTCTCCAAAGCATCCCACGACTCGGAAAGCTCACGGCTGATTCAGCCCGTACCATGGACCGAAACTTTCTCATAGTGGATGCAAGACCCGCTCATCTCTTTAGAAAAGGGCACCTTAGGGGAGCTTTCAATATTCCTCTGAGCAAGAGCTTTAACACCTGGTTAGGTACGCTGATAGGCCCCCAAGAGCCTTACTACCTGATAGTAAGCTCCGAGGCTGCTTATGAGACTGCTATCCATCAGATTCTATCCATAGGTTATGAAGCCACCCTTAGGGGAGTATTCATAGGGGTAGAGTACGCAGAAGAGAGCGGACCTGAAATCTTCCCTAATCCCGAACTTCTCCGCCAAGATGGTCAAAGTTATACAGTGGTAGATGTACGCAGCTCAGAGGAAGCAGCAGTTTCTCGTCCTGTAGCTCACTCAATTAACATAGATTTAGCAGAGCTGAGGGAGCGCCTTCAAGAAGTTCCTAAAAATAAGCCTATCGCCGTCCACTGCGCAGGAGGCTACCGCTCAGCAATAGGTAGCAGTATCCTCCTTGCCGCGGGATATTCATCTGTGTATGACATTGGTGAGGGAGTCCTTCAACTTACTTAGAGTAAGCTTTCCCTAGAACGGGCATAATCCTATCTCCCTCCTGAGCAAAGAGTCGGGCCAGCTCAGCAATATAGGGGCAGGATACTTTCCTTGTACCCTCGGGAAGAGCACTGACAGAGACCCCAAAAACAGGCCATAGGGGGCACGAGCTATCTTTCTATGGGAAAGAGGATACGCACCTCTGGCTCCAGTAGCACCCCCCATTTCTCATACACCTTTGTTTGTACATACTGAGCCAGCCCCCAAATGTCCTGGGGAATGGCTGAGCCCGTATTCACAATTACAAGGGGTTGACGCACATGCACCTGCGCACCTCCCACGCGATAACCTTTCAGCCCCGCTCTGTCTATTAGCCAAGCTGCAGGTACCTTGAAGAACCCTGCACCATGAGGGTAAAATGGCACATCAGGGGCTTTCGCCTTCAAACTCGCAAGTTCAGCTTCAGATAAAACGGGATTCTTGAAGAAGCTCCCTGCACTACCCTGAGAAGGTAGCTTTTCACTCCGTATGGCTCTAACCGTCTCATAAAGACACCAAGGGTCCTGCTTTCTGGTAGAGTCTATCCTTTGATTCACATCAGGGTAGGAAAGAACGGGCTCAAATCTTTTCTTTAGCCGAAGCACTACTCGTGTAATTATGAACTGGTCTTGCCATGCGGATTTTTGAAAGAGGCTTGTTCTGTATCCCATTTCGCAAGCCTCAGCAGGAATAGTCTGCCAGTCTTCAATTCGCCGATTCCACCCTCGCACCTCCACAAGAAAGGGGGCAAGTTCTATCCCATACGCACCTATATTTTGTACCACTGCACCTCCTACACTTCCAGGGATACCTGCTAAATTTTCTAATCCATGCCACCCACGGGCGATACACAACCGAACCCACGCATCCCAATTTTCCCCCGCAAATACTTCAACTTCCACACCATCAGTATTTTCGGCGCGCACTTTATACCCTTTGAGGTCTCGTGTAGAAAGGACTACTGGCATGGGTCCCAGGGGAAGTATGTTACTACCCTCTCCAATTATGTAATCAGCCCTCCTTGCTAGCGTGGGTACCTCTTCTTCCCTTGTGGGTAAAAGGAGTGCTTTGGCTGTTACAGGTAGGGAAAAAGTATGATATTCACGCAGAAGTATCCCCCCAGATGCGGCGGCGCACACGAGCGATAATCTCCTGCGTCTCGTGACTAACTTGCTTCCAACTCCGAGAAAGTAGCTGCCGAAGCTGCTTCTCTAACCTGTACTGCTCTGCACAATACTCACACTGGGAGATAAGCTGCTCTACCTCATCCCGTGCTTTTCCCTTAAGCTGCCCATCTAAGAAAAGCTCCAACTTCTGAATAATCTCCTCACACTCCTGCTCCGAATAAGGAGAGCCAGGACGATATACCCCAAACTTAGTCTTCCGGAAGCTCATATCCATGGGAAACAGCATATTCTAACAGCATCTCTCGTAGTATTTTCCGCGCACGATGAGAACGAATAGTCCCTACAGGAATCTTTAGTAAGTGGCTAATCTCCTTGTAGGAAAAACCCTCTACATCTGCTAACATGACTATCACCCGAAACTCCTCAGGCAAGTGCATGAGAGCCTTTGTAACCTCATCTCCAAAGTTACCCTCAACGGGGTCTTGATAGTGGTGGTAAGCATATACGTCCTCTGCATCGTAAATGCTATTTTCATTGTGAGCTTCTAATGAGAGGGGCTGCTTGCTTGCTTTTCGGTAATAATTAATAAAGGTATTGCGTAGTATGCGAAAGACCCATGCTTTCGCATTCGTAGAGGGCTTATACTGATAAAGAAAGCGATAGGCTCTAAATAAAGTCTCCTGCGCTAGGTCCCGAGCAACATCCCTATC
>JANXCJ010000040.1:9196-13060 GCA_025060275.1 Bacteroidia bacterium
AAATGATAGACTGATGAAGCATGCGGCATTATCTCTTGCTCAAAGAGCCTATCATACTGTTCCTTTTCCTCAGGGCTCATGTGAGGCATCTTCTTCGGCTTGCGCCCCCTCGTCCGAATCTCCATAATAACAAAGTAACTATTTTTCCTAAATAGATGTTCCCCACTGGACAGCCATACCCCTACCCTACTCCTAAGGACCTTTTCCTGGAACTACAACCTAACTCCAGGCGCTTTTCAAATAGGGAATAGTGGAGGAGCCGATGCTTTTGTCAGAGAGCTCAATGTAATGGCTAGCCTGCATACTCTACCTATTTCGGCGGAAGTGGTGAGGATATAGCTACAGGTATAGACAATAATGGAGACTTTGCCTATGTAACAGGTAGGACCACCTCTGGGGGCCTTTACCTACTGAATGCTATCCAGTAGGGGAATGCAGGCTGGTATGATGTGTTTGTCTTAACGCTGGCTCTAATTGATGCTCCTTTACTCAGTACTCGCCTAGGATATGGCGGAGAAGACCAAGGTGTGAGTATAGATGTGAATGGACTCATTCATGTAACAGGCCGGACTATTTCTCCAGACTATCTTGTAACTACTGATGCTACCCAACCAGCAAATGCAGGAGATTGGAATACATTTGTTTCGGCTATAGGCACAGATTTCTGGGGGAATATGATTCTGAGGTATTTGAGCTATTCTACTTACTTAGGAGGAGGTGGAGGGGATGTAGGTACTTCCATAATACCACTCACCGGGCCGAAAGCCTATATAACAGGAAGAACGAAATCTTCAGAGTTCCCTACTACTTCCGGAACCTTTCAGGTATCCAACGATGGAGGGTATGGCGCTTTCGTCGTGAATCTATGACTCTTCCCCTCTCCCTCACAACTGTTTTACTCCACCTATCTGGGAGGAAGTGGAGATGAGGAGGGTTGGGAAATAGCTATAGACCCACTCAGGCAAGTCTATGTGACAGGCTTTACTAGCCCAACTGACTATGACATCATCACCTCTTCTGCCTATCAGACCACGAACGATAGGGGGTATGACGCTTTTATCACGAAGCTATGTCCTGTAAGGGCGGTACTTACCTCTGGAGCAGGCACAAATAATCAGACCATAATGCCTTAGATAATCCTATCACCGATATCCCCTATATACTTGGGGGTGCTACCGGAGCAAGCGTAATAGAGCTTCCCCCGGAAGTTAAGTATAACTTCATAGGTGGTACTCTAACTATTAGAGGTACACCCACGCAAGCCAGTCTACCTAAGTACCGAGTAAGGGTCTGCGGCTCTGCAGTAGCTGCAGGGGGCACTATCACAGTAAATCCAGCTCCTACTATTATTCTCGCCTCCGCTCCTGCACCGATAATCAAAGCGTATGTATAAATATGGGCATAAGCGATATTCTTTATTCAGTGGCTAACGCTACGAATGCAACCATAGCAAACCTTCCTCGTGGGCTTAACCATAGTTATGCAGGAGGCGCTTTTGACCATTAGTAGGGCTCCCACTACTACAGGGTCCTTCAATTATACGGTAACTGCCAGTGGATGCGGCAGTTCCTCGGTAACGGGGACTATCACGGTAAGCCCAAATCGCACCACTGCTCTCACCCCTGGCGCAACCACTTATAGTATGTGTAAATACTAGCGTCGCCAATGTAACCTATGCAGTTACAAACGCCATAGGCATAAATGTAACAGACTTACTATCAGGAGTCACGGCAAACTACTGGGAGGGGCACCTTGACTATCAGCGGGACGCTTACAGTCTTGAGCACCTTCCCATATACAGTTACCCCGATAGGATGTGGAACAAGTGTAGCTACCGACACCATTACCGTGGAGCTAAAACGCACAATCACACTGACCTCAGTTACAAGCCCAGCTAATCAGAGAGTCTGCATACACAATTCTATTGCACCTATTACATATGAGATTACCAACGCTACAAATGTGAATGTAGCTGGATTACCTCCAGGGGTAACTAGGAAGCACACTGACAATTAGCGGAATTCTCACAGCTTTAGGAATTTTCAACTATACTGCTACGCCGATAAGGATGTGGTAATGCTTCCGCTACAGGGACAATCATCTTAACCGAACCCTAATAAAGGCACCTTCACAATAGCAAATAGAGTAGGTCGGGCAGCTACCTTTGAAGTGATTGGTGGGCAGGGCAGAGTATTAAAGGTATCTGCAGTACGTGAACGCAAAGAGATAGTACAGTTAGGACTAGCTGCTGGTGTCTATCTCATTCGCGAGCAGGAGAGCAGCACGGTACAAGCGCTATTCATAATAGAGTAGGCTTTAGTATTCCTCCTCGGAGGCTGGGGTCTATCAGGGATTAGGCACAGCTCTTTTTTTTTCTCAAGGTTACCTTTGTAGTGTGAAGCCTACCTCCTATCGCACGCATGGATGCGGTGAATTACGCCTTAGTCACGTGGGCACCCCTGTACGCGTAGCAGGATGGGTAAGAAGAGTAAGAGACATAGGCAAAATAGCTTTCGTTGATATACGAGACCGTAGTGGAATCCTCCAGCTTTTCGCTACCCATGATAATCCCTTGTATTGTCAGCTTGTAAGCCTGGGAAGAGAGTGGGTAATTCAAGCGGAAGGAATTCTCAGAAAAAGAGAAAGTCCTAATCCTTCCCTTCCCACGGGTGAAGTAGAGTTGGAAGTTTCCCACCTTACAATACTAAACCCTGCTAATACTCCGCCATTTTTGATTGAAGATGAAACAGACGGGCAAGAAGAGCTACGCCTGCAGTATCGCTACTTAGACCTACGAAGACCTATTATGCAAAGACGCTTAGAGCTGCGCGCCCGCTTCCTCAATATCATACGAAATTATCTGATAGATAGAGGCTTCTTAGAGGTAGAAACACCGATGCTCATTCGTTCTACCCCCGAAGGGGCTCGGGATTTTTTAGTGCCATCAAGACTCAAACCGGGTACTTTCTATGCCCTTCCTCAGTCGCCCCAGCTTCTCAAGCAGCTTCTCATGGTGAGTGGATGCGACAGATACTTTCAAATTGCACGCTGCTTCAGAGATGAGGATTACAGAGGAGATAGACAAGCCGAATTTACACAGTTAGACTGCGAACTCAGTTTCATAACCCAAGAAGAGATTCTGGAAATCTTTGAAGGACTGGTACAAACCGTTTTTGAAGAAATAGAAGGAGTAAAGTTAGGTCCTATACCCCGCCTGACTTATGAAGAAGCTCTCCTGTATTATGGCTCAGATAAGCCCGACTTAAGATACTCCTTTCGTTGGGAAGAAGTTACCGATTGGGCTCAGAAGCAGCCCGTGCCCTTCTGGAAGGATCGGCGTACCTTCTGGCTGTGGATACCCCATGCCCAAGCCCCCAGAAAACTCCAAGAGACATGGCAGCAGCTTGCAAGAACTCATGGGATTACCTCTCTCTCCTTTATCCAGAAACAGCAGGATAAGACTCAAAGCCCCCTGAGTAAATTCTTCCCTCTGGAAACCCTACAACTAAAAGGGGAGGGGTTGGGGATTTGGGCAACCATCCAAGAGCCAGAATTCACTGGACTAGGCTTCCTTCGTTCTGCCATTATAAAGGACCTAAAACTACCTCCCGAAAGACCCTGGGCTGCCGCATGGATTACAGATTTTCCTCTCTTTGAGCTAGATAGGGAAGGTAAGCTTGCTCCTGCTCACCATCCTTTCGTACATCCTCATCCTGAGGACATAGACAAGTTAGAAGCTAACCCCCTGTCTGTGAGGGGCTTATCCTACGACTTGGTAATAAACGGGTATGAAATAATGAGCGGAAGCATTCGCTGCCATACACCAGACCTTCAAATGCGGATTTTCAAGATATTAGGACTCTC
>JANXCJ010000041.1 GCA_025060275.1 Bacteroidia bacterium
CAAAAGCAAGTTCCCATTCGCCCCCGCTACCCCCATCCCATTAGCATTCGTGGAAACTCCAGCTACCCCTGCCCAGACCACCGAAGTTGAACTATATACCCCATAGCTTGCATTTGATACAGCCTGCACACCTATACCACCTGCACTATATGCATAGAGTGCCTGACCAGTTCCATTGTTTTGCGCCCACATCGTAGCAGATGTACTGTTATTATACCCGCAAACCGCATAAGGCGCAGCAGCAGTGCCATAGATGGAGAACTTATCCGATGCCCACGGACTTGTAACCCCATCCGCATTGAATATGTTATTGTTAGCCCCCGTCTCAGCTAAGGTGGTATTGCAAGCAGCTGTCGGAGTAGTAGAGGTACACCTAATAAAGCTATTCAGCGTAGGCGAGATACAAACAAATAGGATTAGACCACCAGACGGGAGGCATACCAGAACCAGCAGAGGGGAGTATATCCCTTTACCACGGAAGAGGGCTAAGTCTCCCCAGCCCTTACCTCTCGTGTCTCATAATAGCTCCTCGTTAGCTGAGCCTGCTACCTAATCAAACTAGGAAAATAGCCCATCGCCCTCATCCCTACCAATATACCCAGCAGGTTCGCTACCCCTCACTTATTAGGTATAGGAAAGCCAGCTTATAACAGCAGCTTCATCAAAAAAATCCACGCGTACCCTGTGTAAAAAAAGAGCATATGCTCCTCTGCAATCTGCCCTCTATAGCCCATTTAGCTCTTTTATACACGCCCTAAAGATAAGTTCATGAGAACCAACCCTAAGAAGGGCTACCCTGCCAAAGTTTTTAGAAACGAACAAACATTGCGTCTCCAGGGGATGTAGAGTATAGAAGCCCTTACCCAAAAACTGGGAATCAATATGTACTATACAGCAAGACATGGTAAGAGCTGACCAATTAGCCATGACAAAGAGCCCTGACATAGGCTGGGATACCTCTAAGTCCTAATGGAGTTATCATTTCTTCCTATTTAGCTCTACTACAGATAAGTCTGGAAATATTTTCCTCACTCGCCTCTGGTCTGTATCTGTTACGAATATCTGTGCAGCCAAATGGCTCAGCTTACCTAAGGCAGCCAAGCGAGACTCGTCTAACTTTTCACCCATGTCATCTAAAAGTAACAAGGGAGAGGATGGACTCATGCTGCGTAAGTACTCCACTTCTGCCCATTTCAGGGATATTAGAAGAGATTTCTTCTGCCCCTCAGAAGCGTAAGCCCGTGCTTCCCTCCCTTCTAAGCAGACAACAAAATCCTCCAAATGCGGACCTATCAGAGTTCGCCCCAGATTCAGTTCTCGCCTACGAAGTTGCTGCCATGCCTGCCTCCATGCCTCAGGCGTAGGAGATACCGAAATTTTATACTTGAGATCAATACTCTCATCCCCGAGCTCAGCATAAAACTTCTGAATGAGAAGCAAAAGTCTCTCCGCTCCCCTAAGGCGAGCCTGCTGAATAAAAGTTCCGAGTTGGATAAGTAAGTTTTCCCATGCCTCCAGCTGGGATAGAGAAGGCTCAGAGACACTGAGAAGTGCATTGCGCTGCATAAGAGCTTTTTCATACTGAGTGAGTGCCGAAAGATAAGCAGGAGAGACTTGACAGAGTAATCTATCAACCCACTTCCTGCGAACAGCTGCACTTCCCTCTATCCACGCCTGATCAGCAGGACGCAGAACAACCACCGGTATCTTTCCAATCCATCTTGCCAGCGGAAGAATCGTTTCCTCATTCCACCTTACCCTTGTCCCCTTTCCTCTCTCGTAGCTAATTTCTACTACCCCCTCCGATAGACGCAGACGCGTCCTATAAAAGGTAGCCCCTTCCCTAATCATCTCCTCATCCCGTCCAAAACCTCTCAACAAAGCAGCCTTATAAATAGCCTCTAACAAAGTAGTTTTCCCCACTGCATTCGGACCCACCCACGCAACACCTTTTTCCCCGACCTCAAATAAACCCCTTTCATAAGACCTAAAATTCTGGACTTCCAACGCATGAACTATCACCTGTGCAGTATTATCTTTGCTTTATGGCAAAGGTACAAGCTGCTCCCTCTCAACCTGTGTACTCTAAGGAAACCCTCTTGCACTGGTACAGGCAAATGCTCGCAGTAAGACGGATGGAGGAGAAAGCCGCACAACTCTATACACAACAAAAGATACGAGGTTTCCTTCACCTGTACATCGGTCAAGAAGCCGTAGGAATGGGAATAGAAGCCGCTATAAGACCAGAAGATTATGTAATCACCGGGTACAGAGAACACGGCAACGCCTACTTCCGGGGCATCCCCATGCGTGAAATAATGGCTGAGCTGATGGGCAAAGAAACAGGCTGCTCAAAAGGCAAGGGAGGCTCCATGCACATGTTTTCTGCTCAGCATCGCTTCCTAGGAGGACATGGTATAGTGGGAGGACAAATCGGACTGGGTACAGGTGTAGCTTTTGCTATCAAGTATCGTTCAGAGAACCTCATTTGCGTGACCATGTTTGGAGATGGAGCAGCAAGGCAAGGTATTCTCCACGAGTGTTTCAACATGGCTATGCTATGGCAATTGCCGGTAGTATACGTGTGCGAAAATAATCAGTATGCTATGGGAACCTCCGTGAGCCGGAGTTCAAACATGGTAGATATATATCGCATTGCATGCGCATACGACATGCCATCAGAGCAGATAGATGGAATGAATATATTCAGTGTCTACGAGGCTATGCAGAGAGCAGCGCAACATGCACGCTCAGGTAAAGGACCTTACCTTTTAGAGATGCTTACTTACCGATACAGGGGGCACTCTATGTCAGACCCTGCTAAATACCGCACCCGAGAAGAAGTGGAACGCTACAAAGAACGAGACCCTATAGCACATCTCCAAAGCTATTTATACGAACATAATCTTGCTACCCCCGCAGAAATAGAACAGATTGAAGCATCAGTAACGGCAGAGTTAGAGGAAGCCGTGGCTTTTGCGGAGGCTAGCCCGTACCCAGCCTCAGAAGCCCTATATGAGGATGTCTATATTCAGCGGGACTACCCATTTTTGCGCGAATGGTAGAAATCGGGTTAGCTTCACATACAGGCAGAATTCATAGCCGCAATGAAGACTTTGTCTATCACGGGCCTACTCCGCATGGCTATGTAGGGATCGTATGCGATGGTATGGGCGGACATCAAGCAGGCGAAACCGCTGCCAGGCTCGCTGCCCAAGCTATTTACACCTTTCTCAATGAAGCCTCGCCAAAAGAGTCAGAAAACCTTGTCAGAGATGCTCTACTGCACGCCAATCAAAGTATTCTCTCCTACGCCCAAGAAAACCCTAATCAGAAAAATCTCGGCAGTACAGCTGTCGTAGCCTTGCTCACGTCAGACAACACACTGATATACGGGAATGTAGGCGACAGCCGACTCTATTTGTACCAAAAAGGGAACCTCCAGCTTTTGACACAGGACGACTCTTTAGTCCAGCAGATGCTAAATGCCGGGATTATATCGCCTGAGCAGGCACTTCACCACCCACAAAAAAATGTTCTTAGCCAGACCCTGGGACAGAATCCAGCGCCCATTCCCCATGTAAAAAAGCAAAGAATAAATCGTAACTCCATAGTTCTCTTATGCACGGATGGTATCTCTAATGCGCTATCTCGCGAAGAGATACAGACTATACTGAGCCAACCTACCAAAAATCTCAATGAATTAGCAGAAGCTCTTGTAAGAAAAGCGATTCAGCAGGGTGGCTATGATGACTCTACAGTACTTCTTCTCGCACCACCCTTCAAAAAGGCTACCTTTGCATCGCTCATGAATCTCAAGTTACCCCCTCCTAAATATCTTATTGGAGGTGCCATAGGCTTAGTTGTATTAGTCATACTCATCTTCTTCTTCACACGCTCCCGCCCCACTGCTAATCCAGCTGGAGAGCAGGTTATCGTGCTGAGTGATGATACCACCCAGACCCCAGACACTACTTCTCCCTACATCCCAGAAGGAGAGAGTGAAGAAGTAGCTTTTTCTTCTTCTCCCCCCTCACCTGTAAGCCCACCCACGGAACTTCCTGCTTCTCCTTCAAGCCCGCCTTTGCCTACCCCCGAGAAGCCCCCAAAAAGTCCTGAACGCAGCACTTACTTGGTCTATACTATTCAGAAGGGTGACAATCTTAATCAGATAGCCAAAGCGTTCTCAGTTTCTCGCGAAGAGCTGCGTAAAATAAATAACTTGAGAAGCGATAATATCCAGGCGGGTAAAAAACTAAAAATACCCGTTCAGTCTATACAGACCCACACAGTAAAAGAAAAAGAGACTCTTTCTTCCATTGCCAGAAGGTATCACACTACCCTAGAAGCTATAAGGAAAGCTAATGGCTTAGAGAATGAGAAAATTCGCTCAGGACAAAAACTGACTGTACCTGTGGTCAAGAAATGAGCACTCTGCTAGGAAAGAAGCTACTCAATTATAGAATAGAGAAGCTCCTGGGGCAGGGGGGCATGGGTGAGGTTTATTTAGGGATACATACAGAAATCGGACGCAAAGTAGCCATCAAGGTAATTAGCCCCCACTTAGCTAAAGATCCCCGTATTCAGGAAAGATTTAAAAGAGAGGCTCTCATCCTTGCCAAGCTCAATCATCCTAATATCGTCCAGCTGTACGATTACTGGGCTCGTCCTGAGGAGGGGCTTTACCTCATCATGGAATACGTAGAAGGCACCTCTCTGGATAGATACATCCACCGTATAATTCAGGGACCAATGCCCCCCCACCAAGCCATAGAAATTTTTCTACAAGTTTTGGATGCTTTTCAATATGCGCATGAAAACGGCGTGATCCACCGAGATATTAAGCCCAGCAATATCCTTATACGAAATGATAACGTAGTCAAAATATTAGACTTTGGGATCGCCCGCATAGTAACACCCGAAGGCAGCGGTGAGGACCTCTCCCTCACGAAAACAGGTACTACATTAGGTACCATTCTTTACATGAGTCCCGAACAACTTAGAGCTAGGAGTCCCTCTGAGATTGACCACCGATCAGACATCTACTCCTTAGGGGTAGTTTTATTTGAAATGCTTACAGGGAAAGAAATGTACGACCGTAGCCAACTCTCTGAGTTTGACATTCTGATAAGGATAGCCAGTGAGCCCCCGCCTTCTCTTAGTGAGCTCAACCCACGAATCGCCCCAGATTTTGAACCCATATTGAGCAAAGCCTTAGCCAAGAAAAGGGAAGAACGGTATGAGAACTGTCGTAGTTTCGCTGCTGACCTGCTCAAAATTCTGCCCAACTATACTAGCCAACAAGGTCCTCCTTCCTCACGCAATCCCGCCCTCACCCAGATACAAATCGTCTCTCAAGCCCCTACAGAAGCAGAAACGCCTACGAAGACGCAAGTAGCTCCTCCTCCAACTCTCCCCAAAAAAGAGCTATCCTCCAGAATACCTCAAAAAGTGAAATATGCTACTCTAATACTTCTCAGTATTATAGGGCTAATCCTCATAGGCTGGTGGCTTTGGACTAACCAGAGAGAAAAACAAGAAGCACTTTCCACAGCCAGGCTCTTTGTTCAAGCTCTTGATAATCATGAAGAAGCTACACTTACTCAGATTTTGGATTCTAATTTGACCCCTTTCTTAGCAGAGAGTAGGATTTCCCGAGAAAATGCTCTTCAAAAATATTTCCTCAACTTCTGGAAAGGGCTAGAGCAGGACTCAGTAGGATGGTCTTCAGAATTATCCGCGGAAAAAAAGGATGGAGAATGGTTCGTTGAAGGTAAGGTATATCAACTCTACACTACTAAGCCCCAATACATTACCTATTCAGAGCCTCAGAAGTATTATAATCGCCTCTTGGGGCGATATGATACGCGATATAAATTAGTAACCCGTACTATTCCCTCTACTAAAATATGCAAAGAAAAGAAGCTCAGGCTCCGCATAAAAGAAAAGCGTATCCGAGGAGTAGAGCTACTGGAGAGCCGTGATTGCTAAGATGAGAAGTAAGTAGATATGTCTTTCCTAACGGCAGGGTATCCTTCTCTATCTCCCTCATTAGGTTGTTCAACCAAGCAGAATACAGCTACACGGAAGGATACCGACTCTTGTACAGTCCCTATCGGCAAATCTGTCGCAAGGAAACATTTCTCATATCGTCCCATGCGATCGTGGCTGTAGCTTACAAGCCTCCCATGAGCTCTAGGCTAGCTTTGGGTGAAGCCAGCTTATGTTAAGTCTACCCCAAGTCTGTCCTCTCTATTGTTCGCTGCAAAAAAGATAAAAGGCATTTATGAGCATATACCGACCAGCTAGATACCACAACACCCCTTCCCAAAGAGGAATATAGCTTCTACTTATCGGGCATTCTTAGTGGGAACCTGCAGGATGCGACTAGTCTCTCCCATTATCGCACAGGTATCTACCGAGTTCTAGTTTCCTCAGATTAGACTACGTCCTCTCCAAGTCTCCCACCGCCACCTTGTCTTCTTTAAGGGGAGCCTAGCTTACGACTCTATATCGCCCCTCACGAGCAGGAAAAAAGTAGGACCAGAACTTACTCTGCGAGAATACCGAGCCATACAGGAGCCCTAACGAGTAAGGCAAAACTCATCCCGCAGACTTACCCCTTCTTAGGATGACATCTACTTTCGTACAGATTAGAAACCCTACTTGAAAAGATTATGAGGAGCTCTTTGCCTACGGAAGGCTACGCTCAAGAAAAAAAACTAAGTACCCCGCCCATGCGCACTGTGAGCGGGGCCCAAATAGCTTTTACACTAACTTACTCTACGACTACCAACTGCTGGCTAGTCCCACTCTCAACTTCTTGAACGAGGTAGAAACCAGAGGGTAAAAGCAGATTTAGATAATGCTCACCCTCAAGAAGGGTGTAAGCAGCTATATTCCGCCCCCAAGCATCGCTTATCACGAATTTACCTTTCCTACCAGGAAGCAATCTAATAGCAAATACCCCTGTAGTAGGATTTGGATAGACTCTCCACCACATAAACACAGGTGAGCTTTCCTCTATTTGGGATGATTGATTTACAGGATTTAGCTTAGTAACAAATACATCAGGACAGTCATAGTTCCCGCAGTTTCCTCCGCTGAAGGTAGATTGAAACACATTACTCGTTACATCATAATTGCTAGAATTGGTCTCACCTACCACATAAACATGCCCATTACCATCCACCTGTATGCCCCAACCCTCATCATCTACTGACCCCCCAAGATAAGTAGAATATACTATGTTATCCCCGGTGGGAGTCAGCTTAGTTACAAATACATCTGAACGCCCCCCTCTTGTTGACTGAAATGCCCCTGTACTAACATCGTAGTCATTAGAGGAAGTCACACCAGTTATGTATGCATGGCCACTTGCGTCAACTGCTATACCTCGTCCCAATTCATCTGCACTCCCTCCAACATAGGTAGAATAAGCAAGGCCACCTCCCATGGGATCAAGTTTTGTAACAAATGCATCTCGCCCCCCGTCATTACTTCTCTGAAAAGCACTAGAAGTTACATCATAATCACTAGAGGACGTGTAGCCTACGACATACGCATTACCATTTCTATCTATGGTTATGCCTGTTCCAGCATCTTCTCCATTGCCCCCAATGTAAGTAGAGTAAATCAAATCACTACCCGTAGGATTGACTTTAGTTACAAAGACATCAGATAAACCTTCCTTATTCGCCTGATAAGCCCCTGGCTTTGTATCATAGTCGGAAGATAGGGTATAGCCAGTTACATACGCATTTCCTGCTGCATCTATGGCTATTCCTAAACCCTGATCTTCACCATTCCCACCAATATAGGTGGAATAGACAAGATCGCTCCCTGTAGAGTTTAGTTTAGTCACAAACGCGTCTCCTGAACCTTGTTTATTTATTTGATATGCACCCGGTTTAGTGTCGTAGTCTGAAGATGAGGTGCTACCCGTTACATAAGCCTGCCCACTTACATCTACTGCTATGTCCCAAGCTTGATCATAATCACTGCCCCCCAGGTAAGTAGAATAGACTAAGTCCGTGCCAGTAGAATTGAGCTTCGTAACGAAGGCATCCATACCTCCCGACTTAGTCGCCTGGAATGCACCAGATTTTATAGGATAATTATTAGAGAAGGTGCCACCCGTAACATACGCTTGTCCATTTCCATCTATCGCTATAGCTGAGGCGGCTTCATCACTTGTTCCCCCAATATAGGTGGAGTACACAAGATCCGTACCATCAGGACTAAGTTTTGTCACAAATATATCTCGCAAGCCTTCATTGGCCAACTGAAACGCACCAGGTTTCGTATCATAGTCCATAGAAGACGTTGAACCCGTTACGTAGGCATGACCATCTGCATCTACTGCTACGTCTCTTCCTGCATCATTTCCAGTCCCTCCGATGTACGTAGAGTATAGGAGGGGGTCTATTATGAGAGTCTGGTGGGGATCGTAATCACCTAAGGCTATCCGGTAGTACTCTCCCTCTTTCACGAACTGAGCCGGAACCACCCGTGCTCCTTGATAGGCCCTGAGCTCGCAAAGCTCTGCTTCTCCAAAACGAGTGAGAAATACAAGTTTCTGTCCTCTTATTTCTACCCTATCTGCCCCTCTTATTCGGAAGCGTATGTTGTGAGGGTCTGCTCCCGGTGAGACAAGGTAATCATACCGTAATCGCCCTTTATCTACATAGTAACGCAGGGCAATTCCAGGATATGCTTCTTTTACTAGCACCTCCTTATATAACCCCACATAGGTAGCATATTTAGAGGGATCATTTCCAATAAAGTAATTGTAGTAGCCTGCAGATTTCCCCTTAGCTTCCACTGAAGGGCGAAGGTTAGTTCCCTCATGCTCTACTAACACCCGATGCCCCAGAATAATGCTATTCTTTCGCTGTATTTCCTGCTGCTGCCAGAAGGGTAGCTGTGGGGAGATGGGTAGGAAGGGCTTTTTCATCTCCCAAAAGGTTATATTGAGCCCCCAGGAAGTAATCCAGACCTGTAAGCCGCTAGACTGGTGAAGATAAAGTACATCAGAGTGCCACTGTCCCTTATTCTCAATAAAAAGTGCCCGGTCTACTCCTATAACAGGCTTCTTCATGGAAGCCTCCTGAGCCCAGCCAAGGCTTGCTGCAATAAGCATGATCCTATATCTGCACATACTCAGCTACAAATATACTGAAATCCCCAGTTTTAGGGATATAAAAATGCAAATCCCAACTTCACGTAAGTATTCGCCCAGTGAACAGTTTTGCGGATATAAAAATTCCCCCTATACATATAAGATAAAGACATCTGATCTGATTTAGTGGGGAGATGCCGATAAGCTCTCTTACCTAAGGTATCTGAAAATTTATCTGAACCTCGGCTTGAATAGATGTTTCAGGAGGGATATTCACCTCTTGACCATATAGACTGAACCAGTCACCAGAGCTCGGCATCCCATTTCCATCCGCATCATATAAAGCATATAGATAATACCGGCCAGGATGAATATGCCAAAAAATAAATCCATCTTTACTCGCTGGGATGCGAACATAGCGGGTGATATAGCGAAGATTCTCAGGCTTATATTGAAGTCCCTCTACGAGGGGCATAAGAGTGGTGAAAAGGATAACATTCCTATCTGAAGATGGAATATAACTCGTGCCATGGCGATAGCGCGCATGTAGCGTGCTTAGATAGGGCTGTTCTGTGTGAGGATAGGGATCATTTGCGATAGGGGAATAGAAAATAGCTTCTTCACGACCCCGCAGGAAAGTCGTGAAATCCCGTACAGGCACCTTAGAAGGGAATCGTAAGCTGCGTGCTACCACAAAAGCTGCACTCGTATCTAACCGACGAGCCGTCCAGCGCATATGGAGGACAGGAGAAGGGCGAGACCGGAACTTATTAGTATATGCGCTGAGAATAAGACTGTCAGGTCCTCTCATAACTATCTCCACGTAAGCTCTCTGTCCCTTAGAAATAGGCTCTACAAATCTATAGTAGCCTTGGCTAGCAGAATCCAGAAACAAATAGGTCAGGCGCTCTATACCGGAGAAGAACCCCCCATTCCGCATGCAGAGCAAATCCCGCCCCTCATACCTCACTACAAAGAAGCTCATATGGATATTGTTAGCTGAGTCTAACTCATTACGAGCACTAATCTGATTAGAGCTGATAGGACGAAAATCTACCTTCCATGTCGGAAAGTCTCCTATGACTGTCGTAGAGATGACCGGACCTTCCCATATACCTAAGAGGTGCTCCAGCAATTCCAGGCCCTTAACGTCTGAAACCGAAGGACTTGTATTTTCCTCAGATTTGGAGGACTTACAGCTTACATATAAAGCAAAGCTTAGTATAAAGTAGGTGAAGCTCCGCATCTGACTTACAAGTTTATTCCAAGCTGAGAGTAAATCCTTTTACATACCCTTGGGCGAATTCATGTCCAGATACAGGTCGTTTCCCTTCTAATTGAACCCTAAGGAGACGAAGCGGTACATCTTGACAGGAGACTAAAAGCTCCCCATTCTCCTGCCAAAGGGTAGCTGGAGGACGATTAGTGCGCCTGCCAGTTACTTTTGCAGCCTGTAGAATATGTAGCCTTTTACCCTGAAAAATAGTCCATGCTTTTGGGGAGGGGCTTAGCCCCCGAATAAAGTTATATACTTCTTCCGCAGGAGAATTCCACTGAATACGAGTATTTTGAGGTGTTATTTTGGGAGCATAAGGCGCTTCTGGCAATTTAGGTTGAGGCTTAGGCTGAATGGTACCCATTGCGATCCCCTCTAAAGCCTCTAAGAGTAAGTCTGCCCCTACTTCAGAAAGAAAGCATTCTAACTGTCCTGCGTTCCACTCATAGGGTAACGGATAAGCACGCTGCAAGAAGATGTCCCCTGTATCCACTCCCTCTTGAATTCGGAATATGGTGATACCTGTCGTGGTTTCCCCTTTCATGATAGACCACTGAATAGGAGCAGCTCCCCTATAGGCAGGTAAAAGCGAAGGATGAATATTTATAGCACCTGAAGGAGGTATGCTCCATACTTCACGAGGTAAGATACGATAGGCTACCACCACGAAAATGTGCGCATTTAAAGCTTGCAAGCGACTCAGAAAGTCAGCATCTCTCAAGTACTCTACCTCCCAAATAGGTAGCCCTAAGCGTTGCGCTTCTTCTTTTATGGGTGTAGGCATAAGCCGCTGGCCACGGCCCGCTGGCTTATCAGGATTAGTAATAACTGCCATTACCTTATGGGGAGAGGTAGCCAATCGCCGTAGCGCAGGAAGCCCAAAAGCCCCATTTCCAAAAAAAACCACCCGCATCAGACAACTACATTTACAATTTTACCAGGCACCACTACTACTTTACGCACTGGCTTATCTCCTACATACCGTGATAGTCGCGAATCTTCAAGCACCTTCTTCTCTATCTCTATCGCAGAAGCCTGAGAGGGAACCTGAACATGAAAACGGAGTTTGCCATTCACAGAAACGGGATAAGTTATTTTCTCCTCTTGTAGCCATCTTTCCTCCCACTGCGGCCAAGGCTCCTCTTGTAAAGGCTTAGTTTCACCTAGTCTTTCCCACAGCTCACATGCAATATGAGGCGCAAACGGCTCCATCAAAACAAGAAACGATCTCCACACATCCCTTTTACGACAACCTAAGCGTTGCATTTCATTCAAAAAAATCATAAAGTGTGAGACACAGGTATTGAGACTAATGCGCTCTATGTCTTCCGTCACTCGCTTGATAGTAGTATGTAAGATTTTCTTCTCCTCCGCTGTGGGCTCTTCTGAGCTGAAAAGATGTCCCTCTGTTTCAAGGCTCTCGTGTCCTACCAAAAACCGCCAAAGGCGCCGCAAAAACTGATATGTTCCTTGAATCCCGCGTGGATCCCATGGCTTTGTATGGGTCAGGGGACCTAAAAACATCTCATATAGCCGAAATGCATCTGCTCCATATTTCTCACATAACTCGTCTGGCGTAACTACATTATGGAAAGATTTAGACATTTTCTCCACAAGGGGCTCACCATGAAATTCTCTCTGAGCGTTTGCTTCAAATAAGGCTTCTGCATATTCGGGCATCCAGCGCCTGAACCCTTCCACATCCACCTTTGTATCTTCTGTCAAAGCCACATCTACATGAATAGGAATGTAATCCTTCTTAGAGGCTGGATGAATAATATCAGCAGAAGTGAATATCTGAGCATCCTTGCGTTTGTAGATTAGGATGGAACGACCAAGTATCATTCCTTGATTGATGAGCCTTTTGAAGGGCTCCTTTACAGGAGATATACCTATATCATGTAAAAAATGTGTCCAGAATCTCGCATATAAGAGATGGCCCACCGCATGCTCTGCACCCCCTACATACAGATCCACGGGAAGCCAATACTTGAGCTTCTCAGGCGAAGCAATCGCTGAGGGATTGTGGGGATCGCAGTAGCGCATGAAGTACCAGCTTGAACCTGCCCAGCCTGGCATTGTATCTGTCTCTCGCTCTACCCCATCCGCATAGACTGTCCATTCAGTGATACGGGCTAAGGGAGAGCGTCCATCCCCTGTGGGCTCATATTTTTCCACTGGTGGGAGAGTTACAGGTAATTCTGATTCAGGTAGGGCATAGGGTAGCCCCTCCCGCCACAGAATGGGAAACGGCTCCCCCCAGTAGCGCTGCCTTGAAAAAACTACATCTCGGAGCTTATACTGGACTGCTGGAGTCCCTTTTCCATCCTGCAAGAGACGCTTCCTGATAACGTCAATAGCAGCAGGGACGGAGAGCCCCGTCAGAAAGTCAGAATCTTTTAGTATTCCTTCCTTTGCTTCATAAGCCCCATCCTCCCCTGAGACACCAGCGATGATAGAACGGACAGGTAAGCCCATTTGACGCGCAAAAGCCCAATCTCTCCTATCATGCGCAGGCACACCCATTATAGCACCCGTGCCATACCCCATCAAT